>JADZFI010000487.1 GCA_020850025.1 Saprospiraceae bacterium | reverse complement strand
GTTTGTACCGAGAAAAAGAGCGTCCGGTGGAATCGAACTATGAACTGCTGTACGAGGCGGTGCACCGACTGATAGGCGCGAGGTCATTGCTGCTGCTGTTCACCAATTTCGAAAGCAGCTATGCACTGGAACGCGCATTGCCTACGCTGCGCAGGCTCAGCCGGGCGCACCTGTTGGTAGTGGTGTTTTTTGAAAATACCGAAATCAGGAAGCTGGCACAGGAAGAGGTGGTTACACTGGCCGACATGTATCGTCAGACCGTAGCCCGGCAGTTTTTACATGATAAAAAAGAGATGGTGACCAAACTGCGGCAATATGGCATTCAGGCCGTGTTGACCAAGCCGCAGGACCTCACCCTGAACACCATTAATAAATACCTGGAGTTAAAATCCCGGGGCTTGATTTGAGCATTACCACAAGAATATGGATGTAAAAAAAATACCCTCCCCCAGCTTTGTGCTGGAAGAAGCCCGATTGCGCCATAACCTGGAACTCATTGCCCGGGTGCAGCGCGAAGCCGATGTGCAGATCATTCTGGCTTTCAAAGGATTTGCCATGTGGAGCGCCTTTCCCGTTGTAAGGGAATATGTAAAGGGCGCTACTGCCTCCTCGTTGAGCGAGGCACGCCTCTGTTTTGAGGAAATGAAAAGTTTGGCGCACACGTATGCAGTGGCTTATGTGCCCAGGGAATTCGGCAAAATTTTGCAGTATTCCAGTCATGTAACCTTCAATTCCATCGGCCAGTGGAAACGGTACAAAAAGCGGGTGGAGAAAGCTCCGCACCGGGTTAGTCCGGGCATCAGGGTAAATCCAGGCTGGTCGCCTGTGGGCACGGCACTGTACAACCCTGCCTCCCCAGGATCCCGCCTGGGTGAGCCGGCAGAAAACTTCAAAGGAAAATTACCTGAAGGAATCGAAGGGCTGCATTTCCATGTGTTGTGCGAAAGCACCAGTCAGGATTTGGAAAAGGTACTGGAACACTTTGAGGCGCAGTTTGGGCAATTTTTACCCCATTTGAAATGGGTGAATTTTGGCGGAGGGCACCTGATGACCCGGCAGGGTTATGATGTAGAGCACCTGATAGCTGTTCTTAAAGCGTTTCGGAAGCGCTGGCCACATTTGCAGGTCATTCTGGAGCCCGGAAGCGCTTTTGCCTGGGATACGGGTGTGCTCGTAGCTACTGTGCTTGACATCGTTAAAAACAAAGGAGTTCGAACGGCCATCCTGGATGTTTCGTTTACAGCACACATGCCTGATACGCTGGAAATGCCCTATCGCCCAAGGGTTCGCGGCGCCAGCGAGGATGCCGAGGGTAAACCCAACCGTTACCGCCTGGGTGGCGTAAGTTGTTTAAGCGGCGATTTCATGGAGGAATATGCCTTTGAAAAACCGCTGAAAGTGGGTCAGAAAATCGTTTTTGAGGATATGATTCACTATACGATGGTAAAGACCACTACATTTAACGGTGTTACACACCCCAACATCGCCATTCTCCGGCCAAATGGAAATTTGGATATTGTGCGACGCTTTTCGTATCGGGATTACCGAAACAGGTTGTCTTAAGTAATTTTGAGAGTCATTAAGAGTCATTAATGACCTTAAACGCCCTAAATGACTCTCTATATGACCTAAATGACCAATAAAACCCACACTGAATATGCGCAAACAACACTCCCTACCGATTGCCTTACTGATTACCCTGGCTATGATGGGCTGGTCGGCATGTGATAAGTCGGCTTTTAACGACCTTGAATTAGACGACCACACGGCTGAATACGCATTCCCATTGTTCACCACGGAGCTATTGCTCAAAGACCTGCTGTTCAATTTGCAGGGCGACAGCTTGTCGGACGACACGGTTTTTGTGAATCCGGATAATACTTTTACCCTGTTTTATTCCGGAGATGTGGCTCAAAAGCCGGCCACGGATATTTTCAATTTCCTGAACAGCACCCTGCCGATCATCATGACTGATACGGCGATTTTCACGCCACTCCAATCGCCTGACGGGGTAATGTTGCGGCAAGCCGATCTGCTTTCCGGCACCATTGGTTTTTACATCCAGAACAATACACCGGATACGCTGACCGGCTATTTTGAAATTCCGCAACTGGATTTGATGGGTGTGGTGTTCCGGCATCCGTTTACGGTGGCGCCCGGGAAATTCTATCTCTCAGATACCATTCCGCTCAACGGCTATCACCTGGAAATCACGAACAACAGCCTGGCGGTAAAATATTTTGCCTTTAAGCCCAATGGAGAGCGTGTGCGCGTGCCCGATTTTCCGATTGCTGCTACCAACGCCCTTAAGTTCACCTATGTAGAAGGTAATTGGGGATTCCAATGGTACAAACTCACCCGCGATACCATTGAGATTGACATCAACCAGAGCGAACTGAAGGGCGACCTGAAGATCAAGGACCCCAAAGTGACCATGAGGATCAATAACTCCTGGGGCTTTCCTACCCGCGGGCAGATCAAATACCTGAGCTTTATTGGTCAGAATGATGAAGAAATTCCGCTGATCAGCTCCGTATTTGAGGTAGACAGCTTTGAGTATGTTGATTTCAACTATCCGTCCTGGTTGCTGAATGAAGTGGGTCAGACCAAGTTCACCGATGTAGTGCTGGACGGCTCCAATTCCAATATTGCCGATATTTTTAACAGCCAGCCCAAACGCCTGATCTATGAGGTAGACGGCATCAGTAATGCTGATCGGGATCCCAACTTGATTGGTTTTATCACGGATAAAAGCGTGATTGCGCTGCAGATCCGGGTGGAGTTGGTGCTGGAGGGTTCGGTGAAAAACTTTGGTGCAGAGCAGGTGATGAACCTCGACTTTCAGGAGTTGGGCAGTCTGGATTCTGCTGAAATTGAAGAAGTGGAATTTAAGCTCGTGACGGAAAACGGCACGCCTATTTCCTCCAATGCACAAATCTTTTTCCGCGATGCAGATGGCAACGCCATTGATTCCCTGTTTGTAGGTGGTCCAAGGGATATCATCCGTTCGGCGCCGGTCAACAGCGAGGGCATTGCCAACGGAACTACCCGAACGGAAGAGTTCATCACTATGACAGCCGAGCGTTTTGAGGGCATCCGGCAGGCAAAAGACGCATTTTTGAAAGTGTTTTTCTCCACAGCCAACGACGGAGAAACTTTTGTCAAGCTGCTGGCCACTGATAAAATCGTGATAAAAATGGGAGCGAGGATCAAAAAGCGATTGTAACCTAAAACTCCACCTGATTTCAGCACACATGCACCTAATAAATATTTCTTTTCTACGCTTTTGCACAAGTTGCCTTCTGATGCTTCCGGTAATTGTGCAAGCCCAACAAGAGTTGATGCTGCACGCCATGCCGGACGTGTGGCACAGCACCTCTACCAATCCGGCTTTCTTTCCGGAGGATAAATCATTCATCATTGGATTGCCGGGCATAGGGCTGGATGCAGCCCATTCAGGGAGTGTGTCCTACAATGATATTTTCATCAAGGATAATGGTCGCAACCGCCTCAGTTTCAGCGCTGCACTGGATCAACTTGACCCAATCAACACCGTCAGGTTCGATCAACGTATTGAAACGATATCGCTGGGCCTGCGTTTGCCGGGCAAAATATGGTTACAGGCTGGCCACGCCAATC
>JADZFI010000486.1 GCA_020850025.1 Saprospiraceae bacterium | reverse complement strand
TATCCAATGGCACAACTGTTTCAAACAGCAAATTTTTAGCTGATCTGATACTGTCCAGGTCATCTTGAAGTCCTTCAGAAACTACCAGGGCCTCACTTATTTGTCGTTGAATAGAAGCAAATACTGCAATATTATCTGATTGCATTGTGTTATAAAAAGTCTCCGCAAGAGAACCCTCAGGACGCAAATCTGGTGAAAACAAAAGCCTGGTGTATAGGGTCAGCTGAGCATCCCAAAGTTCTGCACCGGAAAGTTCAGAGGTGTTATTTAGAATGAATTGTTCTTTTGGAGTAAAGTCATTAACCTCTGGTTGAGCAAATTGGTCACAATATTGTGTTGCTTGATTAGGGTCATAATAAAACCAAGGCTGCATGATAGGATTTGGCGAAATCTTATTACTGGGAGGAAATTCTGGCAAAACAGCATTTTCTGGAATAATAAACTCCGATGTAAAAGGATTGGTATTTAATGTTTGGATAGCCCACGTTGCACATGCATTTGGATCTAAATCCCATTTATTCCCATGCCCAAACTGTGCCCCAATTTGGTCAACAATGAATACTCCAATGTCGTGATGATGAATATTGTTTTCTTTTAGGTATATATTACACTTATTTGTAAAGTGAAAACCCCAAAGCGTTTCATCCACGGTATTTTCACAAAAAGTTGCATCTGTTAATTTGCTTACATGAAAACCACATTGAGCGGCATAATTTCCATTAGCAAAATTGGCAGGTACACAAGTAATGGTGTTTCCTACAATTCTATGCAACTGCGGTGCTGAAGGGCCTGGGGTGCCGTATTCAAAAATGGCAATCCCCCAACAAGTAAACATGGTGGAAGTCTGAGTGAAATCAATTGTATTATCAGAGATTAAAATACGATCAGATTGGCCCACTTCAGCAATAATTCCGGTAGTTCCACCGAGTACATTGCTAATATTCATCGTATTAAGGCTAATTTCTGTATTTCCTGCTGCGTTTACAAAATCTTTCAACTGGATGCAAACCATACCTACCGGTTCGGCGTTGATAATGAAATCATTATCGTTGATGGTTGCATTAACGCCTATGCTTGACTGTGGTCGTTCCAGAAAAATACCAAAAACCCAGTTGTCAAAAGCAATAGCAAAGACATTGTCATCAATGGCAATTTGTTCGGCATTTAAATTTTGCTCAGAGTGAATCCCCTCAATCCAATCTCCGTTAAAAATATTAAGGGTTGCCGTCAAATTGGCTCCTGTAGCCCAGATTCCTATATTTCCTGTCTGAAAAAACCTGCAACCTTGGGCGACTAACGTTCCATCAGTAGCCCAGACACCATGATGACCAATATTTTGGAAGGTATTATTCAGGGACAGAATGGTTGCTTGGTCTGAAATAATACCATTAAAAAGGCAGGTAAAGAGGTTAGCAGAGTTTGCAACACCAATGGATGCTGTTGTCCGAATCATATTCATTCCAGCGTGGGCTAATGGATAATCCGGCATTGGAAATGGCGGAGCTAATGAGCCACTTCGATTGGCAAGATCTACGGTTTGTGCAAATGTGTTTTGAACAAAACCAGCATTTAAAGGCAGGTTATTTTGCCTCCGGTTAGCTATTCCAATATGGTTGTTGTTGAAAGTATTTCCAAAAACGCTGTAAACTCCATTGATTTCATCCAATAACAAGCCAATATAAGCGTCTTCTACATGATTGTTGGAAAAAACAAATTGCAACCCTCCATTAGCACCCGCCGCATTTATATGGATACCCTGCCACATTTCATCACAACCAAAAAATTGGCAATTTTCAAAACTCATCTTCATTAATACGTTGCCAATTGGGATTAAATCAATTCGAGCATCCCCTCTCATCTTGAAAATGCAATCAATGAATTTTACATTTTGAGTGACGGTATACACGCCGCCAATTTCAATGGTCTTGTTGGAGACAATACCATTAAAAGGGATCCCTGCATTGTTAGGTATTCCTCCTCCTGACCAGCAATATCCAGGTGAACACGGGAACTGGCTGTATGTGTAACAAAGCCTTGAACCATTTGTACAACTTGGCGTTGCCACTGAATTTTCAGCACAGGGATTGTAGGTCTCCTGACCATTTAACACCCCGAATTTCAGGGTAAAAATCATAATGAGCAGAAATGACGTTGTGACGTTGTGACGTTGTGACGTTGTGACAAGATAATGAAATTTTTCATCAATGGAGAATATTTTAAGAATGAATAATACAAAACGTAGCGCCCATTGGCCTGGCCAACGAACGGACATACGGGCGAACCTGATCTAAATACCTGATTATTAAATTGTTACCGGAATATTACAGCCCGGAAAAGCATTAACTATTTCGCTGTAAGAATATAATTTCGAATACAGCATCCTAAAACATAACGCAATATAGGCGCCTTCTCCTGAAATTCCCAAGAGAAGGCATCAGATTTAACATCAAACTTCCAAATAAGGAGGCGGCTGGATAGCCCGGCCTGTGTAGTTCCCCTGCGGGGATGACAACTCACTTTAAGCCGGGCAAGTCGTACATCGTAAGTCGTACATCGTACGTCGCAAGTCGTAAGTCGTAAGTCGTTAGGCATCATAATTCAACACCGGCGCCAGCCAGCGTTCGGCTTCCTGGAACGACATGGCTTTGCGGCGGGCATAATCCTCCACCTGATCCTTGCCGATCTGGCCCAGTCCGAAGTATTTGCTCTCCGGATGACTAAAATACCAGCCTGAGACTGCAGCCGTGGGGTACATGGCACAGCTGTCGGTGAGGCTTATGCCCGCATTTTTTTCAGGTTCCAGCAGTTGCCAGAGGGTGCGCTTTTCGGTGTGTTCCGGGCAGGCGGGATAGCCGGGCGCCGGGCGGATGCCCTGGTATTTTTCTTCAATCAGCGCCTCATTGTTGAGACTTTCCGCTTCGGCATAGCCCCAGAACTCTTTGCGCACGCGCTCGTGCATGCGCTCGGCAAAGGCTTCCGCCAGACGGTCGGCCAGGGCCTTGAGCATAATGGCGGAATAGTCGTCGTGCGCCTGTTCAAAGGTTTTTACCCTTTCCTCAATGCCAATGCCGGCAGTAACGGCAAAGGCGCCAAGGTAATCGTCGCCATTCGGTGATATGAAGTCGGCCAGGCAGTAGTTTGGCTGCCCGGGCGCTTTTTGGTTCTGCTGCCGGAGGTGATGCAGATCCAGGATCCGGCCATCCGGTAGCCACACCCGGGTATCGTCGTCCTGTATGGCCTGGGCTTTGAACAAGCCGATCACTGCCCGGGCTTCCAGCCAGTTTTCTTCAATGATCTGCCGGAGCATGGCCTGTGCATCTTTGAAGAGTTTGGTAGCCTCGGCGCCCACCACCTCGTCCTGCAAAATGGCCGGGTATTTTCCGGCCAACTGCCAGCTCTGGAAAAAAGGCGTCCAGTCGATGTACTCGGCCAGTTCCGCCAGGGAATAGTGGTCAAACGTCTGAATTCCCGGCACTTTGGGCTTGGGCGGGGTGTAATTGGCCCAGTCAAGCTGAAGTTTGTTGGCTCGTGCCTGCGCCAGGCTGAGGTATTGTTTAGCCGACTGCCGGTTGGCCCGCTGAATCCGGATTTGCTCGTATTCAAGGCGGGTTTTTTCCACAAAAGAGGTGTGTTCTGCCTCATTTCGGGTCAGCAGGGAGCTCACCACCGCTACGGAGCGACTGGCGTCCAGCACATGCACCACCGGCGCATTGCGGTACTGCGGTTCAATCTTGACGGCAGTATGCGTTTTGGAGGTGGTAGCCCCGCCGACGAGCAAGGGAATACGCATATCCAGGCGCTGCATTTCTTTGGCAACCTGCACCATTTCATCCAGCGACGGGGTGATCAGCCCCGAAAGCCCGATCACGTCCACGTTTTCAGCAATGGCCGTTTTTAAGATTTTGTCGGCCGGAACCATGACGCCCAGGTCTACCACTTCGTAGTTGTTGCAGCCCAGTACCACGCCGACGATGTTTTTGCCGATGTCGTGCACGTCGCCTTTCACGGTAGCCATCAACACCTTGCCTTTAGCGGAGGCGTTATTGCCTTTTGCGGCTTCTATGAAAGGTTGCAGGTAAGCCACGGCGCGTTTCATCACGCGGGCCGATTTCACCACCTGTGGCAGAAACATTTTCCCCGAGCCGAACAGATCGCCCACCACATTCATTCCATCCATTAAAGGCCCTTCAATTACCTCCAGCGGGGAGGCATACAAGAGCCGGGCCTCTTCGGTATCCTGTTCAATGAACTTGTCTATGCCGCGCACCAGTCCGATCTCTATTCTTTTGATCACCGGTTCCGAGCGCCAGGCGAGGTCTTCCTCCATGGTTTTGCCCCCGGTGTTCTTGAAAGATTCCGCCAGATTCACCAGGGCCTCGGTGGCATCGGGTCGTCTGTTAAACAGCACATCCTCAATGCATTGCAATAAATTTTTGGGTATATCCTCATATACTTCCAACATGCCGGCATTCACAATGCCCATGTCCATACCGGCCTTGGTGGCGTGATACAGAAAAGCGGCATGCATGGCTTCCCGCACCCGGTTGTTTCCCCGGAAAGAGAACGACAGGTTGCTCACGCCGCCTGAAATTTTCACTCCCGGGCAGGTAGATTTCAGGATGCGCGTGGCTTCCAGGTAGTTGATGGCGTATTCATTGTGCTCCTCAATACCGGTGGCTACTGCGAAAATATTGGGATCGAAAATGATATCGAAAGGATCAAAGCCCACCTGCTCCACCAGAATTTTATACGCCCGCTGACAGATCTCTACTTTCCGGGCGGTGGAGTCCGCCTGTCCCTGCTCATCGAAAGCCATGACCACCACGGCTGCACCGAATTTGCGGCAGATATTGGCCTGACGGATAAATTCGGCCTCGCCTTCTTTCAGGGAGATGGAGTTGACAATGCTTTTGCCTTGCAGACATTTCAAGCCGGCCACAATGACGTTGAACTTGGAAGAGTCCACCATCACCGGCAGGCGCGCGATATCGGGTTCGGCCGATACCAGGTTCAGGAATTTCACCATGGCGGCTTCGGAGTCGAGCAAGCCTTCGTCCATGTTCACATCAATGATCTGGGCGCCGCCCTCCACCTGCTGACGCGCCACGGTGAGCGCTTCGTTGTAGTTGCCTTCCTTGATCAGCTTGGCAAAACGGGCCGATCCGGTAACATTGGTGCGCTCCCCTACATTGACAAAATTGGTGTTTTCCCGCACTACCAGCGGTTCCAGTCCGGCGTACATGGAATACGGTTGAGGGGCGGGTGGTACCCGTGGCGGGTATTTACGGACATGGCCGGCAATATGGCGGATATGTTCCGGGGTGGTACCGCAACAGCCGCCGGCGATGTTCACTAGTCCTGAGCGGGCAAAATCTTCCATGAAAATGCACATTTCATGGGCCGTTTGGTCGTATTCGCCAAATTCATTGGGCAAACCCGCATTCGGGTAAGCGCTGATGAAACAATCGGCCAGTCCGG
>JADZFI010000485.1 GCA_020850025.1 Saprospiraceae bacterium | reverse complement strand
TGTGATGTATACACCGCCCACTATAATGCACTCATTTCGGTCGGAGACCGTGACGTCATATTGACCTGGTGCGAGGTTGCTGATGGTATGAGTAACGGCTCCGTTCGACCACTGGTATTGGTATAACCCCACACCACCTGAAGGAATGGCTTCGGCCATGCCGTCGTTGGCTCCGAAACATGAGATGTCTACCGTATCCATCAACAACTCCAAGGCCGGATTGTCGGTTACTGTAACGTTGAAAGTGCCTTCACAAAGCACCCCATCAATGGCCTGAATGGTATAAGTGCCTGCAGGAAAGCCTCCCTGTGAGTTATTCGGAATGTATCCGCTTCCCCAGTTGAACTGTACCGGATTTTTACCATTGGTAACATTAAGGGTGATTTCTCCATTGGAATCACCAAAACATAAGGGAGGGGTCACAATTGCGTCGGCTGTGAGGATGCGTTCTTCAACCGGGATGTCCAGTTCGGTTTCACAATTATTGGCGTCCCGAATCACCAGGCTTACCACCCCAACACCCAGGTTACTGAGGGTGTTATCCGGAACAAACGGGCCATTATTCCAGCTAAATAGATAGGGTGGGGTGCCGCTGGTGATATTATTGATCACTACCTGACCATTGGTGGTGCCATTACAGTCGGGCGCGGCGATCACTGTATCCACCTCCACTTTAGGGAAAATGGTCACGGTTTGGATGTCGGTCACTTTACAGCCCAGGTCCGTTTCCAGGGTGAGCACCACCGGATTCACGCCCGGGTTATTGAATGTTACGGTGTGGGGCCCTGGGCCTGTGGCTGTTTGCGGGGTGGCAAAAGCCCCAAAGCTCCAGTTCCAGGCCGTGATGGCGCCGATGGGGAAAGTGGAGGCATCCACCACCTGAACATCTGTACCGATGCACACGGCCTGTGGGACGGTTTCAAATTTGGCCTCTGGCCCCAGAAACTCTCCTGAGCCCCCGAATTCAACTGAAAAGCCGTTTCCGGTGGCGGAAAAGTTGTTCACCACAAGGGCATACGTTTCGCCCTGTATCATGTCGAGTGGCCTGAGCCAGGCATCGTCGCCCTGTTCCGAGCATCCGGCGTCTTCACTGATGTCCGGATCTCCATTGCGCATGCCGGTGGGCCCTAAACAGGCGGCTGAATTAATGCCCTGACTTTGCCCGGAGGCCATACAGCGCTCCAGCACTTTGCCATTGCAGTTGCCGATTCCATTGGGGAGTCGGTAAATAACAAAGTCAAGGTCGTCCGGGCCGTTCAGTGGGGTAAGGGTCATGGTGAGTGTGCCCGATTGGGAACAGGTCCAGACAAACCAGGTGGAATTCGACTCAAAAATGCCGGGTACGCCATTATTGAAACAGGCTGCATCCTGCATTTCCCCATTGTTGCTGCCGGCTCCGGTTACGTACTGCACCACAAAAGGCGATTTATCGCAAAGAATGGAGGAGGTTGGGCAGTCGGAAGTGGGTTCTACCGGCGGGTTATAGTTGTTGATACAAATCTGGAAGGTTCCGGTTTGTCCTCCGGCGCCTTGCACCCGTATCAGGTAGGTGTACCCCACGAACAAGCCGCCTTTGTAAGCTTCGGCAATATTAGCGGTGCCAGTAGCGGCATCGCAAACCAGTTCATTGATAACGCCACCGCAGGTTCCAAAATACAGCGTAACCTGCGGGTCCTGAAGGGTTCCGCCGGGCGATTGGGATGTTGCGCCGCGGACGGTAATCGTTATATCGGTAGCCTGGGGGGTATAGGTAAACCACACATCATTTTGAACAGCGCCAAAACAACTGGGTACTCCGTAAGCAGAGGGCGTCGCTCCAACATTGCTGAAGGCATTTGCCGGACTGCAATACGTAAGTTGACTGGGCAATGCGATGGGGCTGGAACATTCGTCGTTGGTTGGTTGGGCAAATGCTCCGACAGCACAAACGACAAAAACAAACGAAAGGAGCGTTTTTCTCATGGTATGATGTTTATCTGGGATGAGTATCTAAACAGGGTTTTGCATAAGACGCAAAATCAAGGCTTAATGTTGGATGGGGTATATGTCAAATATTTCTTAAGATGCAATGACAAGGTACTTTCCCCCATCTGCCTGAACAAGTAATCGCAAAATTGCCGCAAATTAGCCAATAATGCTTCCAAAGAGATTCTCTACTTTTGCGGCCAATGAAACATCTCCCCAATGCGCTCACACTAGCCAATTTGTTTTGCGGGTGTTGTGCTATTCTTCATATCTTGTATTGGCAGCCGGAAACGGCCGCGCTTTTTACAGCGGGGTCCTTTTTGTTTGACTATCTTGACGGAATGGTGGCAAGGGCGCTGAAGGTAAGTTCTCCCTTAGGGAAAGAACTTGATTCATTGGCAGATGTGGTGAGTTTTGGGGTGGTGCCGGGCGCTATGTTGTACCAACTATTGGCGGGTCCGGCGGTATTGGTACCTGGTAGCCAGGCTATAATGATACAGTGGCAGGCACTTCCGGCCTTTATTCTCACGGCCTTCTCGGCTTTTCGTTTGGGTAAATTTAACCTGGATACGCGGCAAACCAGCTACTTTTTAGGTTTGAGCACCCCGGCCTGTACGGTATTTGTTATGGGGTTGACCCTTGGTATTACGCACAACAGGTTTGGAATTGGAGAATGGATGGCTGAGCCATGGATCATTTACGGCTTGATTGCTGTTTTATCCTGGCTGCTGGTAAGTGAAGTGCCTATGTTTGGGATGAAAATCAACCGTCTGGATTGGAAGAGCAATGCCTTAATCATGATTTTTTTGGCGCTTCTAGTCGGTTTGTCCATTCTTTTGAAGGAACTGGCTTTGTCGGCCATCATTGTGTGTTACATCATTTTATCCGTCATTCAAAAAAAGAAAATCCTGGAAGGGTAGGACAGGGGCACCTGTTTTAGCTTCCTACATTGCACAATAACATGAAATTCATCGCTGAAATTGACATCATGCCGCACCGTGAATTGCTTGACCCTCAAGGTAAAGCAGTGGTTAACAATATGAAGCACCTGGAAATTTCCGGCGTGCAGGATGTGCGGATCGGGCGGCACGTAAGTATGACGCTGGAAGCTGGTACTGAAGCTGAAGCACGTCAAAAGGTGGAGACGGCCTGCCAGAAGCTTTTGGCAAACCTCATCATGGAAACGTATTCCATTTCCATTCACCTTGCTTAATGCTCTACATCGTCCCCACTCCCATCGGAAATCTGGAAGACATGACGCTTCGCGCCATTCGCGTCCTGAAAGAGGTGTCGGTGGTGCTGGCAGAAGACACGCGCACCAGCAAACGCTTGCTTGATCATTTCGAGATCAAGACGCCATTGCGCTCTTTTCATGCACACAATGAACATGCTGTGGTGGAGCGCGTAGTGGATGAATTGGCCTCCGGAGTAGACATGGCGCTTGTTTCGGATGCGGGTACTCCGGGGATTTCGGATCCTGGTTTCCTGCTGTCTCGTGCCTGTTTACGCAGGGGAGTGCGCGTGGAGTGTCTGCCCGGCCCTACTGCCTTTGTACCGGCGCTGGTTGCCAGCGGGTTGCCTTGCGATACCTTTCATTTCGAAGGGTTTCTCCCCCATAAAAAGGGAAGACAAACGCGACTTAAATATCTTTCTGCGTTGCCGCACACCTTTGTTCTGTACGAATCTCCCTACCGGCTTCTAAAATGCCTGGAAGAGCTGCGGGAACATTGCGGCCCGGATAGACAAGCCTGTGTCGCCCGCGAATTGACCAAGAAATTTGAAGAAGTCAAGACGGCCAATATTTCCGAATTGATCGGGCACTTTTCTGCCAAGGAGATAAAAGGGGAGATAGTGCTGGTAGTAGCCGGAGCCTAACGCCACAATGCCTGACTGCCTTCTGCCGCAAATTGCACTTCCAGTAAGTGAGGGAAGTAGTCTTTAAGACTGTCTATGTGCGACACTATGTAAATCTGTCTGAATTGTTCTTGTAAATAATTCAGTGCCAGCATCATTTCTAGTCGGCGCTCCTCATCCTGGCTGCCAAAAATCTCATCAAACGCCAGGAACTCCATGCGCTGACCGGTTCCGCTAAGGTCCATAATGGCTTTGGTAATGGCAATGCGCAGACAGAAGTTGGCCAGGTCTACCTCGCCGCCACTGAAACGGCTGATGGGATAAAAGACGCCACCGTCTGCGATAGAGAAATCAAAATTTTCGTCTACCAGCAACCCCTCGTATTTGCCTTTCGTGATGCGACTAAAGAGCTCGCTGGCTTCTCTGGTAATTCCAGGACTTACCTTTTCCAGAATTTCGGTTTTAAACAATCCCAGCATGTCAGCCAGCTTCCGCAGCAATTCAACTTCTTCCAGCTTGTGACTGATTTGCGCCAGGATCTTTTCGTTGGCCCGAATCTTTTCGGTGTCTTTTTCCTGGGCTGTCTGAAGTTCATGACCTGCCTTTTCCAAGGCCCTTAACTGCTCGGATTGAGCCTGGTATCGCTCGGTGAAATCTGCGAGGGCCTGCCGAGCTGCGGTATATGTTGACTCTTCAAAAGCCAACACCTGCAATGCTTGCCGGATGGCTGAAATATTGTCGCCGGTTTGTTTTTGTGTTGAAAGATTGGACTGGAGAGCGGTTTCGGTGGCCGGCAATTCCTTTAACAGGTAGTTGGATTGCGACAAATATTCTCTATACTGGGGCTCCTGGGCAGAGAGCCGTGCTTTAAGCGCCTGGTAAGCACCTTCATCAAAGCGTACTTCCCCGATTTCGCGAAGAATGGTTTCGTCGGCGGTGATGCGGGCTTGAAGCAGTTGTTGTTGTTCTGTTTCGGATTGTAGCTGGCGGTTAAGCTCTTTTAGTCGGGTTTGTTCCTGCATCCATTTTTGCAGCTGTAATCTGACCTCATCCTGCTGGGCTCTGAGTTGAAGGCCTGCCGCAGTTACTTCTTTTTTCCGGAGGTCCAGCGTTTGCAGCTGAGTATGTTGCAGGCTGTTTATTTCAGATTCCAGTTCAGTCAAAGCATGTTCAAATCCTGCCATCAGAGGCTGCAGGCAGGTGGGGCAACTTCCTGATTTACCCAGTGCACGCAAGTTGTCCAGCTTTTCGGTCCGCTCACGGATGCTGGCCTGGATGCCTCCAATTTGTTGATTCAAGCTGGATAGCTCCTGCCTGCGCAACTCGATGGCTGTTTCAAGGTTGGAAACTGATTGCTGGGATTGCTCAATGGTGCGCTCCACTTCAGCACTGGCCAGAAGTGATGCCCTGATTTGTTCGATTTTCTGGTTGATGGCGCCTAGCTGCTCTTTTGTTTCCTGAATTTTACTGAGTCTGGCCTGGCGGTTGATGTGTTTGGTATGCTCGGTTTCCAGAATATCGAGTTGTTTTTTTTCTGCCTCAAAGTGCGTCCATTCCTGACCTGCAATGCTGAGCTGCACTTTTAATTGCTGCATCTCCTCCAGTTTTATGCTGAGGGAATGTTGTTGGTGCTCCAGCCCAGTGATACGCTCTTTTAATTGGGTGAGCTCATTCACCAGGGTATTGTGTTGTTTGAATCGAGTTTCTTCCTTGTCGAACTTGGTTTTCTCTGCCTTGTATTGTTCCTGTGCCAGCGCCAGTTTTTCGTTTTCGAGCTTGGAGCTTTCCCGGTTGTTTTCCAGCAGGATTTGGCGCTCTGCCATGGCGTTCTTAATCGCTTCAATCACCGCGTCCTCCAGCAAATTCTGGCGCTGTCCGGCAGCCTGACTATTCAGATCCCGCAGGTCGGCATTGATTCTGATTTGAATATCATCCAGCGTGTCCAGGCCCAGCATCCGGCGCACCATTTTTTTGCGCACTTCACCTGTAGCTTCAGAGAGTTCCGACAGTTCTTTTTGGCCTGAAAATACAGAGCGTTTGAAGGCGTCGCGCTCCATGTGCAGTACCTTGACCAATTCTTCATTAACCGGCGATACGCCTTTGGCCACTAATTGGTCGTTTTTGTACAATTCTGCGCCTACGCTAAGCGCTTTGCCGCGGAATTCCCGTTTTACGGTGTACTGAATTTCACCAATGGAGAAGCAAAGTTCCAGCTCCACGGCAGCCTTGGGGTCGGCAAAAGCGGAGCGCACGTGGGCTTTATTGCCCTCTTCCTTTCCGAACAGACAAAACAGAATAGCTTCGAAGAGCGTGGATTTGCCGGCTCCATTTTTACCGATGATGCCAACCAGACCTTCACGGAATTCAAGTTCCAGATGGCCGTATTGTTTATAATTAGAAAGTCGAAGGGTATTGAGGATCATGGGTTTTCAATTTGGAAATATTGAGTCGCGCGATTGATCAGGCGATTGGCCAACTCCTTGTCGTCGGGGTATTTACTTAGGAGATAATCGGCAAAAACTTTGTCGAGCCGATCGAACTGATGACTTTCAATGCCTTGCACGAAGGTTCTGTCAGAGAATGTCTTTCGCTTTGGGATGATTTGGAATGCTTCCGGAAATAGTTGTCGCAACCTGATATTTCCCAGTTCAAGGGTTTGTTCGGGCCTGATGTCATTAAAGGTGATGGATAGAATGGCGTCCAGGGTATTTTGGGTTTCCTGAAATTGCAGCAGAGATGCCTCCATTTCGGCAACCGAAAGTTGATGGCAATTATGCTGTTCCCATCGAAGCCATGGGCGTGTGGGCACAGACTCAAATGACACTTTGCAGGTTTTGTCGGGGGAGGTTTCAATCAACAGAAAGCCTTTTTCTGCTTCAATTTCCGTGTCGCTCAATCGCTCGATGCTTCCGGAGTACCACGCATTTGGATGCAGGTTTACGGATTGTTGATTATGCCAGTGGCCAAGCGCTATGTACTGGAATTGGGCAAGCTTCGACTCAAAAGCGGGTGGGAAGATCTGTTCTCCATATTCTTCCATGAGAAAGCGTTTCCCAAGAGAGGTGTGAAGCATCAGGATGTTAAACTTGTCGGGCTCCGGTTCCAGTTTTTCCAGTTCCTGCAACAAGATTCTCTGATCATTGATGTGTGGTATACCATGCACTACCACGTCACCGAAGGTGCTTTTCTCCCAGGTTTCGCCAAAAACAGGATATACATGGTCCAATGTATTGAGTGCGCGCAGAATCGGAGAGTTGTAAATGGTTTTCGGCGTTTCATGGTTTCCTGCAATAATAACGGTAGGAATACCGGCATTGCCGATTTTCCTGAGTTGCTCCAGGCCGAAGGTGAGGGCTCTGTTGGATGGGCTGGGGCGATGGAAAAAATCGCCCGAATGGATCACTAAATCCGGTTTTATAGTCAATATTCTCTGAACTACGTGCTCAAATGCATCATAAACATCTTGTTCGCGAGTATTGACTCCCGCATCATTTACTTTATCAAATGCCTGGAAGCCGAGATGGGTGTCGGAAAAATGTAGTATGCGCATGTCCGGGGATGGTTACAGGATATCCGGCTGTTTGAGTCGGACGTATTCAATGTAATCGGTTTTTGGCGGGTCGGTCAGTTCGAGGTTGCGGGCCATGGTTATGATTTGACCGCGATGGAAAGTGCTGTGTTGCATACAATGCAGAATGATTTCCGAGCTATACTGTTCATAGGATTTCCCGGTAGTATGTTTATAGCTGATGGTAAGCTCGAGAAACTCTGCACTTTGCCGATGCACGAAGTTTTTAAACGATTCTGAATTCTGCAATAATCGCTCGAAGAGTTCTGTATCCGTTCCTTGAAAGGAGTTGGAGATGAATTCTGTTGGGGATATTTGCTGTAACCTGTGCAGCCAAATATCCTCTGCTGCCCAAATATGAAGCAGGGTGGATCTCAGGCTTGGAAAACTGGAGGCCACATATAATGACATCTTTTCAGCCGGCTTCCTTTTCAGCCAGTGAATTATGCGCTCGTTGGCCCACAAATTATAGGTAG
>JADZFI010000484.1 GCA_020850025.1 Saprospiraceae bacterium | reverse complement strand
CGTTCTACATCTATTACTCCATGTTTGGTTTCCAGCGTGTGGGCGATATGGTCTGGGCCGCCGCCGATATGATGTGCAAAGGCTTCCTCTTGGGCGCTACCGCCGGTCGGACCACCCTGAACGGGGAAGGGCTGCAGCACCAGGATGGCCATTCCATTCTGCTGGCGCAAACCATGCCGAGTGTGATCCCTTACGATCCTGCTTTCGGCTACGAACTGGCCGTGATTGTGCAGGACGGTTTGCGCCGTATGTATCAGGAAAACGAACATAAAATATACTACATCACCCTGTACAACGAAAACCTGTTGATGCCGGAAATGCCCAAAGGCGTGGAAGAAGGCATCCGCAAGGGATTGTACCGGTATCAGAAATCTACCACCAAAGGCGGCGCCAAAGCGCATTTGTTCGGCTCTGGTGTGATCATGAAGCAGGTGCTGGAAGCCGCTGAAATCCTGGAAAAAGAAGGCGTAAGCACCGATATCTGGAGCGCCACCTCCTGGACTGAGCTATACCGCGATGCCATCGCCTGCGATCGCTGGAACATGCTGCATCCGGGCGAAACGGAGCGCGTACCTTTTGTGAAACAAGCCTTGAAAGGAGAAGAAGGCGTTTTTGTCAGCGCCAACGACTGGATCAAGTTGACCGCCGGTCAGCTGGCGCCCTGGATGCCGGAATCCTTCATGGCCCTGGGTACGGATGGATTCGGCTTGTCGGAAAGTCGCGAAAACCTGCGCGATTACTTCGAGATCAGCCCGAAATACATTGCCCTGGCAGCGGTGCGTTTACTGCACAAGCAAGGCAAGATTTCGGACAAAGCCGTGAAAGAGTTTATTAAGAAATACGGGATTGTGAGTGAGAAGGTGGATCCGATGTCAGTCTAGAGTACATGAGTGAAGAGTACATGAGTACATGAGTGTAGAGGGGGCGCGCTGAGCTCGGAATTTCGGCCAGGCTGCCAAGCCGAATGCCTCACTTCGTAAATCATGTACTCATATACTCGTCACTTATGTACTCTTTTTTCCCACTTGAATAATTAGGCCCTGTTTTTGATCGTTTCAAGCCTAATTGATTCATCCTTTATGCTGAAGCCATATCCCTGTCTCCGACTTGCTTTTTTTATTCCCCTCATACTGTCTGCAAACAACGCTCAAACCCAGGAACAACTGGGCATGCGACTGGAACGCTTTTCAGGCATTTACAGCGCCGGGATCAATCCGGCCAACACGGCATTCACCCCGCACAATTGGGAAGTAAGCTTGTTTAATGCCGATCTGTTCACCGAGAACAGCTACGCGTTTTTGCGCAATACCAGCCTGCAAAATGCTCTGCGCAATTCCGATAAGATTGTTTCCGTAACCGACACCTCTGCGGAAAACCCGCTTTCCAGAGATGCCATCCTTCAGGATTTTGCAGATCCATCCAGGCCCATACACGTGGTGCTTCAAACCAGACTGGCCGGTCCCGGTTTCAGCTTCAGGTTTGGTGATAACCATACAGTGGGCCTTACCACAGCGTTCAGAACGCATTTTTCCTCCTATCAGATACCGGAGTTTTTTGCCTACCGCAACATATCCGATCTGCCGAGAAACCAGGCCATCAACGTCCCATCTACCGGGCTGAGCGGCATGTCGTGGGCAGAAATCGGGCTGCACTACAGTCGCCTGCAGGATTTGGGCGATGTGCAAATGGCCTGGGGCGTTTCCCCCAAACTGCTGCTGGGCTACGAGGGCTTTTCCGTGCGTGCCCAATCCAATTTCGACTACACAGAGAAGCTGGGAGATACCGTCGTGTTGGGCAGCGGACGCTGGGACTATGCCTTTACCACGGCCAATCTGACCGACAACTCGGATGAGGTATCCCTGAAGCGCCAGGGCATGGGCATGGCTTTCGACCTCGGTGTGAGTTGGGCCATGCCGTCCGATGAGGAAGATGGTTCCTACCGTTGGCGGGCAGGCGTTTCGCTGGTGGATGCCGGCTGGGTAAGGTTCCGCAATACAGCGCGGAAACACCGGGTGGTTTTTGACACAGCCATTGCGGTTACCGGCGCTGATTTTCCCGGGCGCGACAATGTAGACGATATCATGCAGGACGTCAGCCAGGCTTTTATGGGCGATAGTACCGCCTCCTTGCTGGGCAATGCTTTCAGCATGGCTTTGCCTACGGCTTTGTCGCTTCAATTTGACGCACAGGTATTACCAATGTTGTACGTGGGCGCCGTATTAACCCAAAGAACCCCGTTTTCAAAAAATGCCTTAAAAAGACCCGCTACCCTGGCGGTGGTGCCCCGATTTGAGCACCGTTGGCTTTCCGCCTCTCTTCCGGTGGTGGTGAACGACTGGCGCAGCGTTCGCATAGGCGCAGCCGCCAGAATTGCCTGGCTATACCTGGGTACCGACAACCTCAACAGCTTTTTCACCAAAGACAAGCTCAGCGGCGCCGACTTCTATATCGGCCTGAAAATCAATGGTTTTCGAGTCAAATCCGGAGAAAAAGGCTACCGGCTCAACAGGGAAAGAGGCAACAGGAGCAGCGGCCCGAACAGGAAGAAGATTAAGTGTTATACGTTTTGAGGGGTTTGATGGGTTTGAAGTACCGGCGGGTTTAGCCGCCGGTACTTCAAACCCTAATAATTCGCCTGCATCTGTATCCTCAAAAAATTCCCCTTTTCGGCGTAGTCGGTTTCGTAGTCCCAGTATTTTCGGTTACTGATGACGTAGGCTACCGTGAATTCCATATTTTTGATGGGCAGCCATTCCACCCCGATTTCCAATTCATTCATATCGTATTTCCGGGCATCCAGTTCGTGCTTTTTGGCGCCGTCGTACACCTGATAGCGGGCGTATGGGTTGATGAAGCCTTTACCCAGTTTGGTTCTGTAGGAAGCTGTAATAAAGCCGCCATTGAGTTTTTGCACCCGAATACTGTCGGTTGATGGGTCGAAGGTGGGACTTTCGCCGATGTTGTATTCAGCCAGAAT
>JADZFI010000483.1 GCA_020850025.1 Saprospiraceae bacterium | reverse complement strand
TTTTCAGGCGTAGTGTTGAAAATTAGTTATTCCTTCAAACGGCCATTTCTCACTTTATTTACGAAGTTGTTTGCGCTACTAGGATCCACCAAAGCAATTTCCAGGGTTTTGCCATTGGCCATTTTTATCTGGGTTTCCTTGGCTTTCATACTGGCCAGCAGGTCGTTGAAACGGGTGCTGCTGGAGGTGATATTGAGCAAGGCGCCCTTCTCGTCGCTTTGATACCCGAAGCAATACCACAACTCGGCGGAGGCCTTTATATAGAAGCTCAGGCCATCGTCGCCATTACTTGGCATTTTGTATTGGATCATCACGTTAAGCGATTTGTTGATGGGCTGACCGGCAATACTGATCACCGGGATGCGATCTTCCAGGGTAAAGAAGCTGGAGTATTCATTGTTCCACCAAACCGACTGGCGACCGAATACAAAGGCAAATTTGTCGTCCTTTTTGGGCAGCAGAATGGCATTACCACGAGTATTGGACAATACTTCTTCCCAGTCTTTGTCATCACTGACAAACTCGCGCAGCGCCGGCTGATAAAATGCCATGTTGGTATTATAAACGGAAGGCTGCAGGTCGAAAGTGGCCGCCTTGATCTCGGTGATCATCAACTCGACCAGTTTTGGGGGCAGGGTCAACTCGAAAGCTGAAATAAATTCGCCCGTAACATCAAAAGTGGTACTGTCGGTAACGGTGTTGTAGTCTGATTTCAGTCTGCCGGCGGCTTTAACACTCATGAGCTCAAGGCCTGAGCAAAGGTTCAGCGGCCCCTCTGCATTCACAGTTCCCACACGATTGTCGAAAATGAGTTTGGCCCCGCGCTCGGATTTACCGATCACTTTGAGGGAGTCGCCGAAAATGAACCGGTCATTAGCCGGTTCGTATTTGTACACGTGTTTGCAGTCAATAATTGGCCGATCTACGCGCTGCAGGGCAGGCAACATGATGCGTGGATACATTTCGCCTGTTTCTCTGGAGACGTAGAATCCCGTCACCATCGGACTATCGTCCGCATCTTGGGCCAATTTTACCTGAATGACCGGGTCTTTCCGGTCAATTTCCGTTTGCAGGGTAAACCAGTTAGTAACCGGTAATTTATCTGCCAGCAGGCGCCCATAACCTTTAAACGTCATGTTCTGAGTACTGGAATTCAGGATCATATCGCCCTTAAACAGGGTTTTCACATCCACTCTGAAGCTGTCCTTCTCCGGAATTTCAGCCGTCGCATAGGTCTGTACCTTGCGTTCTCCGTTTTTAATGGTCTGATATTTACCCTGAATGTCGTTAAAGAATACTTCCTGGTTGAAGCCGGGAATATTGTACTCATAGAAACCGGTAGCCTTGTACAATAGCTTGCCACCAATATCAACTGTGGCCTTATTGATCGTGTGGTATTTGCTCACGGTATCGGCCACAATCTGAGCGTTGTAAATGGTGCGCATACGTCCCCCCGGCTGAATGAAGATATCGCTGGTGTCAGGAATATTGATAAACGCATCGGCAGCTTTGATTTGTTTAACACCCCCGATTTTCAGGAGGTCGTTGTTCATGTCGTACAGCGCTGTTTTTCCCTGGAACGACAGAGAATCCTGCTTGGGATCGGTGGATACGAACGTTCCCGGGCGGTTAGGATCGGCCTTAAACTCAATGGTCTTGGCCTTCATGTTCCAGGAAAACTCGTTCATGGAGGTTTGGTATTGGTCGAGCGGAAGAAGGGTATTACCCGACAAGAGGTTGGCTTTGAACTGACCCTTTTGCTTGTCGAAATCCAGATCCCCTTTTACGTTTCTGGAGTCCAGTGCAACACCTTTTTGATCCAGCGATTTGATTTCAAGGTTGCCGTTATCTACAGATGCCTGGAACGGACCGTAAGAGATGATTTTGGAAGTCAGTTTGCCCTCCGCCCATTCAAATTCTCCATTGCCTTTCAAACCGGAAGGCGTAAGGATCAATACGCCCTTGTGGGTGTACCCGGATGCTTTAAACAACTCAAAAGCTTTGGCTTTGCTGGTAACATACATGGAGTCCTTGAAAGGAAGCCAGTTAACCGATACTTCTTCACCCTTTGCCTGGGGTACTTTTACAGCACTGGCCCGGTCTTCTTCCATGAAGAACTTCTTGGCAGTTCCGGTGGTTTGTTTGGGCTTGAAAATAAGGTCTTCCGATTCGATATCGGCGGTCAGGTATTCGAGTTTACCCTTTCCCAGAAGACCTTTGTTGCTCAGATCCAACGCACCGGTGAAGTTCCCTTTTTTGGTATAGGTTGGATAGCCGGCCACTGGTGTTTTGTGGATAAATCCGAAGGATTTGTCTTCCTCTCTCACCACAATCGATTCCTTGAACGGTGGGAAAATGGTGGCCGGGAAAAGCTGGCCGTTAAACTTCAACTGATCTTTTGTATAGGAGTCCAAACCATTGAAACTGAATGGATCCAACCGGAAATAGAACGAGTCGCGAGTATATACCCCTCTTTGTGTCGTAGGTTGATCGTAGAACACAAAAGAGAATTTTTTGGACTGCAGGGAGGGGAAGATGCCCAGATCTTCTTTACCCGACTTATTGTTTGGAGCATCCACCAGCAAGGCGCCGCTGATGTGCTCAATATTCGAGCTCATGGCATTGGCTATGGGTTGACCGTTCTTATCCGAATCGCCTGTTGGAATGTAAAAGTCCAGGTGTTGTACGGAATCGAAGTCAACTTCAAATTTGTCGTACTGGAAACTCATATTTCGTCCCTGAAACAGCGCCATTCCAGCAAAAAGGCGACCTCCGAACCTCATATCCCTGTTTTTAAGCAGTGTAAGTTCGTTTTCATTCGGGATAAGGGCAACTTTCTGGCGTTTGCTCAGTTCCAGTTTCTTCACCTGGAAAATAGAGGTTTCCTTGGTTTTCAAATCAAGTCTGGCATTTGCCGTGGTACTTTCAGAAATAATGTTGATGGCATCGTAGTCTTTCTTTCCCTGGCTCGCCAGGGCATAATGGATGCATTTGTCGCGTAATTCAATTTCGTGGCGGCTGAAATAATAGTTGATGAAACCCTCTTCCACCATTTGCGCCAGCAGACTCTGAATGCTGGAGTAGTCAAATTTGGGATTTATCTCCATGGCAAATTCACTGTCTTTTACAATCCGGCCATTGTCTTCCTTATCCTGGTCAGATTTCAGCCAGAGCGCATAAAGGGTGCTTACAGCATTATGGCTGGCCAAACCCTGCATTTTAAGGTACACCGAAGGGTCGTAGTAATTACTGCTTTCAAATTCTACCTTTTTGGCCACTCCCTTGATGCCGGTATGTCCCCCTATTTCCAGAGAATCGGCATTCAGGTGCCAGCTTACCTTGTCGGTATTCAGGTTCATGTTATAGAAAGACGAGTAAAAAGGATTTCGGGAGGAACCTTTTTCGCCCCTCATAAGGGTAATGACTTGTTTGGGAATATCAATCCGGAAATCAGCAGCCGGGTGGAAAAGGGAATCACTGTCCATGAACAATTTGGCATCCACATTTTCTGCCACCACACTCACCCCACGGCGGATAACGAACAACTCCGCTTTCCCGTGAAATACCTTTTGTCGCTTTTTATTGTACACGGTCATCTGAGCCGGCTCCGAACCGGTACCAAAGCCAAGCAGCGAGTTGCCGGCCAGGCGGAACCCGCCCAGGTACTCGATATTGTCGCCAATACGATTGATTTTCAGCACCTTTTCAAACGACTGAAAACGCGGGAACTGGAAATTTTGCAAGGAGTCCGGTTTGGCGGAGGTAGTTTTGTTCCGCACTACGATGTTGTTTTCGAAGCTGCCTTTGATGCCTTCTTTGAAATAGAGTGGATAGTATAAAATGGCAGTGTCGCAAGTAAACAGCGGTTTTTGAACTTCCACCTTGTAATTGGTCAAAAGGGCGTAAATACTGGAATCCATACCTGCTTCTGCCCAGGAAACCTTTCCGCCTTCGCCAAACCACAATTGCTCGTAAGGTTTGTAATACCCTGAGGTATTGACAATGGTGACTGAATCTGTTTTTCGGACACCAACAATAGTAACATTCTTACAAACCAGGCTTGGCTCCCGGTCGCTGTAAGCGAAATCAAAAGTTCCACCCTTGATTTTCCAGGTAGTTGATCCTCCCTCTCCAACTTTCATAGCTCTTTGCTCCATGAAATCCACAGAGAAGTCCAGTAGAAGTCCGGCAGGTTTGGCACGGCCTTTTTCTAGACCGGCGAAGGATTCTTCCACAAAGGAGTGCCAGCGCCGGAACAATGTGGTATCGGCGCTGTTTTTTGCCGCTACCACCGCGTTTATGTAGTTTTTGAAATAGGGGAAGGACGATAAATTTTGGCTTCCCATCATGTTGGATACCGAGATGATTCGTTTCATCTCCCACTCCGGAAAAGCACCGGCTTTGTGCATTTTTCGGAATACGGTAAACGACTCCTCCATATCGGGCCTTTTGGAGAGCGTCATGAATTCGCCCAGTTTTTCCACGAATTCTGTGGTATTATCCGGGAATTTTTGTTGTGTTTGAGCGAAAACAGTGTTTACAGAAAAGGAAACAACCAGAAGAAGGACCCAGCGGGCAATTGGATTGGCGTATGACAGTTGCATGGGAAGTAAGACAATAAACAGTAAAAGATGAGCGATTAACGTTCTACATGGAAAATTTGGTGTGAAGGTAGGGAGTGTTTAGGTGTTTGAGTGTTTGCAAAAAATGAAGATTCGTGTTATGAAATATATTTTAGTGTTGTTTTTTGTTTTTGGCTGGCAATGGGCAGGTGCACAGGCGGACTATTCGTTGCTGGATGAAAAGATCCGAAATTTCAGGAAAAGCGATTACGCTACTCCTGAGGCTCTGGCAATGGCATTATGCCGGGATTTGATTACAGATCACGAAAAAGCCCGGGCCATATTTACCTGGATAGCTGAGCACATTCGCTATCATATGGTATCGGATCCTCCTGCTAAAAGTAAAAAGGCCTACTACGACCTGCGGGTGAAACAGGTATTCCGGAGAGGCAAGGGAGTATGCATGGATTACGCTCTTTTGTACCAGCGAATGGCACAAGCCGTTGGCCTCAACTGTGCCTTCATTGGCGGGCACAGCAAAACCTTCGCTCATGAATGGGAGAGCCATGCCTGGAACGCTGTTTTCATTGAGGGTAAATGGGAATTGCTGGATGTTACCTGGGGGGCCGGATCCAGAGATGAGCAAGGTAAGTTTGTACAGGAGTTTAAGCCTGGATTTTTCTTAACCGAGCCCAGAATATTTTTACTCAATCACTTCCCCGACTCCAGTCAGTGGCAATTGGTTCAGGAACCTATCACTTCAGAGGAATTCAAAAAACTCAGTCACTTTTCCTACGGAAACCTGGAACATGGCATCCAGGATGCTACCCTTCAGAAAGCGCCGAAAGCAGGTTATTTAACCTTGTCATTAAAAATACTCCGCCCTCCTTCTATACTACATATTGACATGGGCGGAAGAAATCTTCCATTAGAAAGAAATGACGAGGATGGGTGGACCAAACTGACCTTCAAGCCAACGGCCGGTCGAAGTTTTCAACTCTGGGGTGGAGAAAAACAAAAGAACAAAACGCACCTCGAGCTGATGGGAGCATTCAGAGTTCCTTAGCGGCCTGACTGAAATACTGTTCCTCCAGGGTCATGTCGATTGCCGGAAATTTTGCCTGAAGGGCTTTTATTTTGTCCAGTTGCGCGGCACGAAATGCCAGGTGTTCGGGGGTGTTTGCATGAAATGGACGGTGGTTCATGGCGGCCCTGATTTTCATGATCTGTTCACCCAATTGCCTGGATTCAGCCTCCAGGTAAGTATCAGAAAAACGATTCCAGATATAATCTACGGCTACCTGCGATGGATGTAACATATCTGCCTCATAGAACCGGTAATCTCTTAGATCGTCCAGTAGCAGTTCGTAGGAGGGGAAATAGGATACAAACGGCAATTGCGGGCAAAGATCGGCACAGGCCAGCACCAATGCGGCTTTGCTTCGCTGGTTCTCGATCAATCCCTGGCGCAGATGTCGCACCGGACTAACAGTCAGGACCACTTTTTTACCAGACCATTGCTGCAAAAGCGGCAACCATGCCTCCACTATTTCGTTCAGGGTCAAACGGCGATATTCGAACAGATTGGCAGGCATCTTGTGATTATTAGCCACTACCCTACCCGATGATCTTAGTATCGAAACCTCGGCCGTACCGAAGGTAAGGATGAGTACTGAAGCCTTTTGTATAAAATCTACAGCCCTTTGGTAAGCCTCCTGCATATCCGCCAGGGTGTGGTCGGGATGGGGTCCAGAAAAACGGCCGTGATGGCTCCAGCTATGCCACAAGCCCTGATGCTCAACCAAATCTGCAGACGCCGGGGCGCAGTTGCCCTCCATAAGACAGAGGAGATTCTCCGCCAGAGAAACCGGATTGTACACAATCCCGTAGGGATTGACCAGAGTATTGAATTTTCTATCAGCGAGTCGCTGCCCGATGTGCTCGGTAAAGCAGGAACCCATCAGCAAAACGGGATGCGTATGGTTGATACGAAACGGAGACTCCTGTTGAGAAAGTGCGGTGCGAAACGGCTCGATCATGCCGGCAAAAATAGTGGCTATAAAGCGGAGCTTTACTTTACCGGCAAACTTTCTACTTTTGCCTGCTTTCTCAGCTATCCATGAATTTTCTCAATCGACTTTTTAAAAGCAATTCCCATCAGGCTACCCCCAATATTCCTTTTGGGAGATTCTCAGATGCCTATAAATCTGAAGAGCAACAACAGGCCTTCGACCGCTCGTTGGAAGCCTTCGAACAGGGCGACCTGTTGAGGGCTTACCGGGAATTCATGCATTATCTGCTCGATGAAGAAGCCCAGCGCCCGAATGTACACTGGGAGGAAAAGGATGGAGGTATACAGTTTGAGTTTTTTCAGGGATCACAGCGTATCTCTGGTTTTGCCGGTAAAGACCGCATCAAGGCGGAAAGTAGGGTAGCCAGAGCCATGGATCTCAATGTGGGGGTCATGCGCCGGCTCATGGAAGCCAATTTTCATTTGAAGTTTTCCCGATTTGCCCTGGACGGCGAAAACAACCTTTGTATAGTATTCGACTCCCGAACGGTTGACGGATCGCCTTTGAAGGTACTCCACGCGTTGAGGGAACTGGCCATACATGCCGACAAGCAGGACGACCTGCTGTTAGGCGAATTTTCTCAAGCATTAGCACCGGTGGCGGAGCGGCAGCTGGAGCCTGTTCCTGAGCAGGAGAAAGAGATCAAATACCAATACATCCGTCGCTCCATTGAAGCCGTTATGGCAGAAATGGACAAGGGCAAACCGGATCCCAACGTTTATCCGGGCACCTATGCTTACCTGTTCCTTGCTCTGGCCTTTAAACTCGACTATCTGATAAAACCAGAGGGTTTTATGATGGACCTTCTGGAGCGCGTTTATGCTGCCTATTTTACCAAAAGCAACCTTACGCCACAGGTAAAGCTGCAGCAGATGCGTAAAGAGTTCCAAATCTTGCTGGAGCGTCCGAAAGAGGCCCTTTTTGCAGAAATGTACCGTACACAGAGCACTTTTGGCGCCAATCCGGCGGTTCCACATGGCACTGTAGCGAGTTTTATCGACGGCGAATTGCCCAACATGGAATGGCCGCTTCAACAAGGACACGATCCACTGGCTCTGGCTATCCCGCAGTACATTGCAGGTTTTATCCTGTTCCATCAGGCGCCTCCAAAACCCGACAGGGCTTTTTTACACCTCTTTTTTCAGATTACAGAGACCGGTTTTTTCCGGGAACTCGGCTATTCTTTCGACTTTGTAGATCAGGAGGGCAGACTGCAAAAAGCAGCCATATTAAAAGAGATCAAACGGCTTACAGAATTATATCGGGCGGATTACACCAAACTGCGCCCCGACGTGAACCTACTGAATTTCGGATCGCTCACCCTGTTCGCAAGATCTTACCTGCAAATGGTAAAAGGACTTGATGTTGCCAAGGATTGAGGCTGGATTTTAACAAAAAAAGCCGCCCCAAGGGACGGCTTTTCTTTTAGCAAAAGAAATGCTTACTTGTCGTCACGGGCACGGTCAAAAGCCGCTCCCAAAATGTCGCCAAGGCTTGCACCGCTGTCAGC
>JADZFI010000482.1 GCA_020850025.1 Saprospiraceae bacterium | reverse complement strand
CCACTGCCGCCTTCATTCTCGTAGGCATTTTTGCCTTTTCCCGCACCTCTCCACAGGAAAGCTCCGATAAAAAAGGTTCCCGAGTGGTGTTCCAGCTTTCCACGCCCGACACGGCTGCGCACCGGGCCCTTGCCCGCCAGCTCAACAACCTGCTTGAGGGGCTTCCCAACGCCCAGGTGGAGGTGGTTGTGCACAACAAGGGCATTTCCATGTTGCATGCTCAAAAAACAACCCTTGCTACGGAGCTTCAGGGGCTCAAAGATCGTGGTGTGAAGTTTGTAGCCTGCGAGCAAACGCTCAAACAGCAAAAAATGGAGAAAAGCGAAATCCTGCCATTGGCCGGGTTTGTGCCCCGCGGCCTGGTAGAGATCATTCAGAAGCAGGAGAAAGGCTGGTCGTATATAAAAGCGGGGTTTTAAGCGCGCTTAGAGGGGGGCTCATAAGTAATTTTTTACCGCAGAGGCGTGGAGGCGCGGAGGTGTAACAATTTGATTATCACCAACTCTGCGGCTCTGCGCCTCTGCGATAAAATTTAATTATGAGACACCCTCTATGCTGCATCTCCTACTCCTGCACCACCGTTTTCACCGTAGCCTTTTCCTTGTCGGTTTCCAGGGTTACCATGTAGGCATTGCCTACGGCTATGCGGGGCAGCGTGCGGGTAACGATGTTCTCGCCCGGGTGCAAGCCTTTCAGTTCCTCGCGGTCAATCAGTTTCCCATTCATATCCGAAATGCTCAACCAGGCGCGCGTCACCCTGGGCATTTGAAATTTTACCCCGAATACTCCGTTGTTGGGATTGGGGTAGATTTGCATGTGCAGTGTACCTACACTTTGTGCATTTAGCTCGTCGGTGCCGGAAACCCCGCCTTTTACCACAAATACCTTGAAAATCTGACTGCTGGCGGCGCTTTCGGTTCCGGTATTGATCCAGAAAATATTTGCCTCCGTACTGGCTATCCCGCCATAAATATACCCCACCATGGTCGTGTCGGCGCTCAGCTCATCCAGTTTGAGCACTTCATTGGCATAGGCTGGCACAGTTTCCAGCGGTATGAACTCCGAACTGGCGCCCAGCAAGGCAGGCATTTCCACCGGCAGTTTGTACTCCGCCATGGTGCCATCGGCCGAACGGGTTACGCGCGCAATGGTGCGCACAAATGGCACATTGTTGTCTTGCACCAAAATGCCCAGGCTGTCGTAAAACTGGGCAATCCCCCCGAAAAACACCGTGTGCATCTGGTTGGCGCCGGCAGCATACATAGGCAGCACTGCGCAGTGGTAATGATTGTAATGCTGGGAGAAATTATTGTTGGGCGTATAACTGCTGCTGTCAATATTCACGCAGTTCAAATAAGGCAGGTCAACTGTGGCTTGAAACACCCCGGAAAATGCCGTAGCGCCTTCCTGCCCGTTGGGTAATATCTGTGGCGCCACATTGTAATCGCGCCGATGCAACTGATTGGCATCCGTAAAGGCCGGCAAATGGATAACGCTCAGGTTCACCCCATCGTCGTTAATCCGGAATCTTCTGATCTGATCGGTGTATTCCTGCACAAAGCCGGGTCCATGCGCCGGCCCCATCGGATTGTAACGCCCGATAAATTTCTGTCCGCCCACCAGATGATAGGTGTCGTAGATCCGCGTCAAGTGCCCGCCAGTAACAGCAAATTGAGGCGCAGAAACCCAGCGAAAATAGGAGGCAAATGCAGTTCCGTTTACCACGGCCTCTATCACCTCCGGCACATTCACGGCTATCAGCCGATCGTAGGTGATATGATCGCCGGCTGTATTGGAGTAGCCATATCCACCCACCATGTACAACATGTCGCCCTCCTGCTCAAACTCCATGTTGGTAGCGCTCAGTTGTTCCTGCAACGCCACCGGCAGACTGCTCAGAGGCGCCGACCACCGCTGTTTCGACACCGGATCCACCACCAGAATCTGGTTGTTATGGCCTGCAATGTCAAACGATGCAAATGGCTGTCGCCGGTGCAATCCGTCGAGTCGCCCGCCAAAAATCAGCCATTTCCCCTCGTGCTGCCCGTAGGCAAACGATTGAAGTCCGCCGAGATTGGGAATGGACAGCGGTTCGAGGTAAATTTGAAATGGAGCGGTCTGGGCCTGTGTAAAGGCTGAAAGCGCCAGGAACAGGAGCAGGAAAAGGTTAGATTTCATGGTAGGTGAATGGTATTGGAAATGAGAGGTAGCACATTCTTTAAGAAGGATTGTTCTCAGAACTGTAGTATTTTGGGGAAACCTATGGTAGGGCTGTTCACAAGTCAATGTGATGGATGTGTTTTTCGCCAAATCTGATGATATGATCACACCTACTTGAACCCTACCGGTGTTCATTTAAAAATGCAGAATACATCCACACCAGCTTTTCCTGGCTGCGGATATATTCGCCCACCAGGGCATTGCTGCCTTCATCGCCGGCGTCGGCAGCCATGGCCAGTATCTCGCGTTGCAGAGGCAGTATGGTGCGAAAGGCGTGCAGGATGTCTTCCACGGCTTCGCCGCCATTGCTCACCTTGCGACTTTCCTGTATCTCTGCCGTTTTTACATAATCGGTGTAACGATGCTGCGGCACGTGCCCAAGGGTAAGGATTCGCTCGGCGATTTCATCAATCTTCAGGAACAGATCATTGTACAACTCCTCGAACTTCAGGTGCAGTTCAAAAAACTTATCACCCTTGATGTTCCAGTGATAGCCACGGGTGTTTTGATAGAAAATGGCATAGTTGGCCAGTAATATGTTCAGTTTGCCGGCAAGTTTTTCGGATTTTTCCAGGTCAAGCCCGATTGCGTTTAAGCCTTTCATGTGTAAAAATTTTTGATGTGTTCGACAACAAAAATACCACCCATAACCTGTAGCCACTCGTGACAATGGTCACGTTCCGGGATAATCTTCATCCTATCCAGTGATTATGAGCTCTTCAGATCTCGTAGGTTTTGGAAACCTACGAGGTCTAATACCAAAGTGACAATAGTCACGCTAAAGCCCCTCCCGCTACCCAGACCTTTGCAGCAGAAAAAGGATGAAACAGATTATGAAACGGATTTTATTGTTTGTGTCGGCATGGTTGATGCTGGCTACTTTGTGGGCCCAGAATACCTCGGAGCAGCAAGCCGGAGGTACGCCCCAAAAAGCTGAAAACTTACAGGAAGTTTTCAAAAACGGCCAATTTCACGGCAGTTTTCGCACTTTCCTGATGGCCACCGATAATGCCCGGGATCTTTCTGACTACCATGCATGGGCGGCGGGAGGCACGCTTGGTTTTGTTTCGGCGCCTCTGCACGGCTTTAGTTTCGGGCTGGGAGGGGTTTTCAACTATAACCTGGCCTCTTCCGACTTAGGCGCCAAAGACAGCATCACAGGTGCGGTTAAACGGTATGAAATCGGGTTGTTTGATGTGCAGCGCCCGGATAACAAGAATGATCTCGACAGGCTTGAGGAGTTTTTTCTACGTTATCAATGGAAAAAATCTAGGATGACGCTTGGCAGACAATCTCTGCAAACCCCCTTCGTAAACTACCAGGACGGGCGTATGCGCCCCACCGCCGAATCCGGCGCCTGGCTGGAATTTAACGAGATTAAAAACCTCAAAATGGAGGGCGGCTGGCTTTGGAAAATCTCCCCGCGCAGTACGGTGGAGTGGTTCAATGTCGGCGAATCCATCGGGCTATACCCCAAAGGACTCAATCCGGACGGAACCGGCAGCGGATATCCGGAGCATCTGGAAAGCAAAGGCATAGGCCTGCTGGGCGTTACACGCAACTGGGGCAAGAACACCAAAGTGCAGGTCTGGAATCAGTACGTGGAAAATATTTTCAACACTGCTTTTGTGCAGGTTGACCACACCAAGCCTTTAAAAAACGGCCATAAATGGATCTTGGGCGCCCAATATACCCATCAGGATGCCCTGGCACATGGCGGTAATGCCGATGAATCCAAGACCTACTTTCAAAAAGGCGGGCAATCCAATGTTGTCAGCGCACAAACCGGCTGGGAACACGGCCACTGGCGCGCTCTGGCAGCCTATACGCATATCACGTCCGACGGCCGCTTCCTCTCCCCGCGCGAGTGGGGGCGCGAGCCATTCTACACCTTCATGCCCCGCGAACGGGTGGAAGGCAGCGGCAATTCTCACTCCGTTACCGCAAGAGTACAATGGCAACATCCCGGCAGGCGACTCAAAGTTGAAGCTGCTTACGGCCATTTCTACCTGCCTGATGTAAAGGAAGTGGCGCTAAACAAATACGCCTTCCCCGCTTTCAACCAGTTCAACTTCGACGTGCGCTATGCTTTCGGCGGCATGTTGAAGGGCCTGAGAGTGCAGTTCCTGTACGTGGGCAAAGGCCTGTTGGGAAATGTGTATGGCAATGAAAAATATGTGATCAACAAAGTGCAGATGTCGCACTACAACCTGATCTTCAACTACGTGTATTGAGGTGCTCAAATGCCGGATCGAAGCGCTTGAGCGACACGAGCATGGCCAGCAACACATTGTAAATGACATTCATGGGGAGTTGCAGGATAGCTTCCTGGAAATAACAGGCCACTGCCAGCATGAACAGCCAGGTGGTAATGGCCGCGTACAGGGACTTGATGAACGGATCGCGGCAACGGATGAAAAAATACAAACCCGTGCGCAGCACCACATAATGAAACAGGGTGTACAGGATCAACCCGATCCAGCCCAGTTCCACGCTCATACGCACAAAGCTGGAATCGTGCGGGAAACTGGCTAATTCGGATTCCGGGTTAAACCGTTTCCCCCAAACCCCGCAACTGCCCAGCCCGCCACCAAACGGATGACTCTGAATGTACGGCTGAATTTTTTTCTGGTTCTGCAAACGCAGATTCATGGAATCGTCCTGCGCAGGCTTGAAGGCCGATTGTATGCGGTAAATAACCCCGCTGTTGGTAGATTTTAATACAAAAACTACCCCAAGCACGGCTAAAATGCCTCCAACTAACAGCACCCGTTTGCTCAGGATCAGCCCGGCAAAAAACACCGCTCCCACCGGAATGAGTCCGTAAGCAGTGCGGGTACCGGTATAGGCAGAGGCCCACAGCGCCGTAAGTCCCATAAGGGCCAGCAGGTACTTGTGCGACCGACTGGTGGCCCCTACCGCCAGCGCTCCACAAAACACCGCAAAACACACCATCAGGATGCCAAAGGTGGTGGGGTCGTAACAAAACGATGGAATGCGCACCAGGTTCCACTGGTGGTACAATTGGAAACGCTCCTGATCGGCCATCATCCAAATGGTTTCCTGGGCGTTAAAGCCGAAAAACTGCTGCTTCAGGCCATATAAAGCACTGACAAAACAAATCCCGATGATGAGCTTCAGAATGGTCATCATCCCGGCGCGATTTCGCTGAAACGCATAAGCTCCAATAAAAAATACCACCTGCTGAATGGCTACACTTCGCACGGTGTACATCCAGGCCAGCCGGGATTGTGCTTCGGGGTTGAGCACTTGCATGACATTGTAATAGAGCCACAGCAGAATCATGTAGCTCAGCGGCGATTTGGCAAAAGCCCAGTCGCGCTCCTTGATCTGGCGGAGCAAAATGCCCACGCTGCTCAGCAGAATCAGCAGATCGAGCAGGGTACCGATGGGGGCATCTGTATATTTCAGCGCAAAAGGAATGGCCAGGGCCACTATCAGCATAAGCCCGATGGCGAAAGTGATGTTGAACAAACAAAACACCACCAGTGGCGCCCCGATCAACCCCAAAAAAACGGCAATGCTAAGCTTCAACTCCAGAGTAGCCAGCAGGTACGATACCGGCAGGGTGCCCAGCAGCACCAGTGCCAGCCCCAGCGGACTGTTGAGCTTTTGGGCTACGAGTTGCTCCTTTACTTTTCCCAGGATGGAGCGATTGCGCGGAGTGAAGAGTTCTTGCAAGAGAATCGATTTTGGGAAGGGTGGCTTTACCACAGAGTCGCGGAGACGCAGAGTTTAGATCAATTGACAGTCAACAACT
>JADZFI010000481.1 GCA_020850025.1 Saprospiraceae bacterium | reverse complement strand
CCTTCGGCGAGCCCGAAGGAACCACCAACAAGCGTCTTGGGCTGGGCATTTTCAAAGACTTCCTCGAGCGCGCACCCGACCAATTCGCTTACGGTCACCGCGGCCGCGATCTTGGCTACACTGCCGATATGTTCTGGTTCCCGAATCAGGATTACACGTTAGTGTATCTGATCAATTACGGCACTGATGCCAAAAGCGAGTTGCGCCAGCAATTCTATGATTTCAGGAAAGAAATTGTGGAGGTCCTAATGGATTAGCAACCTGTCAACACTTAAAGTACTGCCCGGGGTTTTTACAATCGTGTTTGACTGCAACGACCGTAAAACCCCGGGCAGTTTATTTTTTCAGCAAGAAGTAAAAGGAACTATTTTTCGGGCAAATACCAGCCCAACCATAAGCCCACCAATCCCCACTGTACCAGCGCATCTATCAGATGACCAATGGAGTCGGTTTCGAACCAGATACTATTGAGATATGGTATGGTGAGATATCCTATGATGCCCACAGCAACAGAGGCTTGCATAGCGGTACCCAAACTAAGATTGGGGATTTTCATCAGTAGCCAGATCAGTAAAAACGCAGAAAGGAGATCCACAACAAAACCTCTGAACATATTCATACCCATCGCGGTATTCATGGATTTATGGTAGCTGATGCTTGCCCAAGGCTTTCCATTTGCGGCCTGCATTGCGGTCTGCGCTTCTTCCTGACTGGCGCCGGGAGGCACTCCGGGAATCATATAGGTACCCTCTTCGGTGAGGCTCTGGTTGAGGGCTTCCATGATTTTGTCCTGATTAGCCGTGTAGCCATATTCTGACTGGTGGACAGGAAGCATAGACCAGGAAAGGAATTGCCAGACAAAGAGGATCAACCCTCCTACAAGAGTTGCAACTAGCTGTTTTTTCATGTTATTTTATTTTGACTTAATTGAATCTGCGAATATATACATTCTAAAAAACGAATATCATCAAAATAAAACAAAAAAATTGCAACAAGTCTCTTTCACGCTTATTCCATTGCCACTTGCCCGAAATTGCTGATTTGCTGCTGATCACCAAACACGACAATATGCATATCAGGGAGCAAAACGGTACGTTCATCGGGATTAAGTTCATATCGTCCATCGGCATGTCGTACTGCAATGATAGGTAAATGGGTAGCTTCCAGGATTCCGCCATCGCCTATAGATCGTTTCTGGAAATCAGCTTTGAGGTGTTGTACAGGAATTTCCTCAAAAACCACACGACTGGTACCCATGCTGGAGATCAGGCTGAAAAACTCCACCAGATCAGGCTTGTTGATGAGTGTAGCCATATAAAAGCCACCGATCTGCTCTGGCATTACCACATGATTGGCGCCGGCACGCCGGAGCTTCATTTCATCGTCGGCATCATTGAGCCTGCTAATTATTTTAAGGGAGGGATTCAATTGCCTGGCCGACATAAGGACGAAAACATTGCTGGCATCTGATGGTAGTGTTACTACCAGGGAAGCAGCTTTCTCTATACCTGCGGCTAACAAAAACTCGTCGGTTGTGGCATCTCCACGAATAAACAGATAATTGGTATCTCTCTGAAGCTGTTCAATTTTCACCGGGTCGGTTTCTATGACCACGAATGGCAGATTTTCTTTGGACAGCTCCTTGCATACCTCCGTGGCATGCCGGCCAAATCCGCAAACGATGGTGTGGTTGTGCAGTCTTTTTATGCGCTCCATCATCTTGTAATCCTGGAAAAATGCGTGAATATCCCCGTCAGTGAGGATGCTTGTAATGGTAGAAATGGCATAAGCAAAGAAGCCGATGTTGAAAATGATCAAAAAGGAGGTAAAAACCCTGCCGGCATGGCTTAAAGGAATAACCTCCCCAAATCCTACGGTAGACAAGGTAACGAGGCTCATATAATAGGCATCGAACCAGGAAATTTGTTCAATGATTCTGTAGCCCACTGCGCCCACAAGCACTGCCAATACCAGTACGCCAATTGCCGTCCAAAGCCGACGCATGGCATGCTGAAAATGCTCCAGACGATTTCGCTGAGTGAAACGAACCTCCTTTTTCTGTAAAAGCCGGATTAAATGAATAAAATAGTTCATCCTGCCAAAATAAGGGTGCAGAGGTGGAATAGCTTGGGATTCGTCATTGGATTACCCTTGTTTGTGGCCGGCACTATCCCGGATCATGGAACGGCGCTCCGCTTTAATTTCCTCCAGCTTTTGTATGGTTTCGCGTTTTAGCGCTGGCTTTTTGTCCAAAATTCGTTCCAGTTTCTCTCTTTTTGAAGGCTCCGGAAATTTGTGGATAAACTGCTCGGACTGAACCCTCGTAGGATCTTCTTCCATTTTTTTGAGATAGGCTTCTTCGAGTTTTGGCTGCACTTTGCTGAATACCTCCGGTCGGGTTCTGGCAGCAGTTTCCACCTCCTCCAGGCGGGGCGTCTCCGGAAAATCCCGAAGGTATGCCTCAATTTTAGCCTCTGTTGGTTGCCGGCGCACTGCCGTTATATATACATCTTCCAGCACCGCCTGAAGGTCCTGTCTGGATTCCGACCTCGTTTCGGCGGCTTCTTTGAGATCACTCAATCTCTCCGTTTCCGGAAAATTCAGGGCAAATTCCCGAATCAAGGCCTTATCAGGATTTTCACGAATGCGATCCAGCGCGCGCGACTCAAGGGCCGCTATCTGCCCGATCACCTGCGCTCGATAGATTCCTTTGTCCTGAAACCTGGACTGATATGCCCTTAAATCAGCCAATTGCCCGCTTTTTTCTGCCCGCAGGTAATAGGCTTTTTCCAAACGCGGACTTTCGGGATGCTTTTCAATAAAACTGGCATACGCTTCGGGCGTTCCCTCCAGATAGTGGGCACTGACCCAGGCCGGCAAATCGGGTGCAAAGGCCCATGTGGCTGCCGGAACCAGCACAAGAAGAGCCAGTACGTAAGCCAGTGCGCGCATTTGGCGACGGGGTGCAGCCGATTGTGGCGGCGCCATAGGTACAGTTGATGAGGGCGCTGCAGGTGCAGGTGGCGGAGGCGGCGCTGCAGGCGGTGCAGGCTGTGCCCCCTTGGGTTCAGCACCCTCCATTTGGGGAGCATAGCTTGGCTCCTGCCCGATACCAAATGTTTGCCCCGAAGGTTTGAAGCCACCACCGGGGTCATCAGCGTGCTGACGCTCCGGCAATTCGGTCAGGATGGTCACTGTTTCCAACAGGGTAACCTCTCTTGGAATTGGCTCCTGGAACCCCGGTACAATTTCCATGATGGAAACCTTGACCAACAATTGATGAACACCCTCCTTGAGCGGAGTTACCTGAAAATTCCATTCCGTAAAACCCGTTTCACGAATCAACTGTGTGCGGGCATTCAGGGCGGAAATCTGAAAGGCACCGCCTTCCGGATCGAGCAATTCGGCACTCATCACATCGGATATTTCGACTTTGGATTTCAGCTCCACATGCTCATCCAGCAGAATGTTTTCCAGAATAGTCTCTTCATTCACCGCCACTCTCACCACACAACGAACAGATTTCCGGATTTGCATCACATTCGGCACCCGGTAAAGCACCGTGCCGGTGCGTGCAGCACCCGATATTTCTGAGGGAGCCGGAGGAAGTAAATCCTCTTCCTTCAAACCCGCAAGCAAATCAAAGCAATCCGCAGAGATCTGATCTACCCTTCGTTGATACTCCTCGAATGAAATGGTGTTGCGGAACCGCTCTTTATTGGCAGCATTTAAACGGGCAATGAGCGCAGAAACAATGCGGTAGGTTTCCGTACCCTCCGGCATGGCGGCTAAAAAGGCCTGAAGCGCCTCCGGAAGTTGTCCTTCCCGAAGTTGAGCCTCCAGATTTCTGCGCAATTCAGCGATTTTCATAAGGGAGGATTATTGTTTGACCACCTGAAAGGTTTTCAACGCTTTGCCGGTCCGGATACTCAGGGAATATACTCCCGGTGGCAGGTCCTGCAAATCTGTTTGACAGGTACCACTTACCCATGCACGTCGCATGGTTTGGCCCATAGCGCTGGTGAGGATCAGCTCTGCTGGTTCCGATGCTTCAAAATTCGAGTGTACGGTGAGCAACCCGGAGGTAGGATTAGGATAAATGCTCACCTGCTGCTCTCCGGCAACTTCATCGGCAGCTGATGAGATAACCACTACCTGCTGCGTTATGGTGTCGGCAAAAGCAGGCCCGCAGGCTGTTTTGGCAATCAAAGTCACCTGATAGACGCCCTCGGCCGCATATGTATGCACAGGATTGATGGAAATACTGGTGCCGCCGTCGCCAAAATTCCACTGATACTGGGTGGCTGCCGTAGACAGATTTTCGAACTCCACGGTCAGGTTGGCAGCTGTATGATCAAATAACGCGGTGGCTCTTTCTAATATAAATTCTTCGGAAATGCCGGCACAGCCTTTGGAATCCAGCACCTGGATGGAATACACACCTGGCTGCGTGGGGAAATAGACACCCAGATTAGCATTCGGGATGGGCTGGCCCTCATAATACCACTGATAAGCGCTACCGGTGGTATTCAGCGTGGCTGCAAGCGCACAGTTCTGATAAACGATTCCGACGTTCACTTCGGGGGTGGCGATGATGATATCCGTGAAGCTAAAACTGAACGGATTGTCAGGGAGGTTACCCATGTAGGCAAAACGACCGGGATCCAGTTCAAGAATGTCGTGAAGTGCCACTGGCGTGGCTACGTCAACCGATGCTGCTGCTATAAATATTTCATTGTTCAATTCAAATGCTTGTGCCAGGGCCAGGGTTGGCGCATCCGGTTGAAGTTCCACCCCTTGCCCAACTATCGTAAACAGGCCGGGATTATCCTGATGCGACAACATGGCATGATACTGCTGTGGCCCTGCTGCAGCGGCATATGCCGTGTCCAATACAACACCGTTAGGACTTATCAAGGCAAAAAAGGCGTCCTGAGCACGCTGATCTGTTCCACCGTACAGCGTGCCACCCAGCATATAATTTCCAGAGGCCAGGCTTTTGCGCAAACCTGCTGTAGTGGCAAGCCCGTATTTAGCCTGGAATGTTTGCGGAATCTCCACCTGCCACTGCACAACACCGTTATCATCCACATTCATCACTCGCAGGACATTAACAATAAATGTATTGGGGTTAAAGAAATCCCCTGTAAAGGTGTTTCCAGCCAACAAAAACCGTCCACCTTCACCCGCAATGATCCGACCGGCCTGATCCACACCATTAGAAAAGATGACCGGCGCAGCAACAGGTTGCAGGGTTGCTGCATCCACTTTTTGCAGGAATACGTCTGAAAAATCCAGGCCTGCGCCCTCGACTTCCCCCCAAATCATCAAGGTTCCGGAATTGCCCAGGGCCAGTGATTTGCCCTGTGCAGCTTTGTTCTGGATCAAAAATGAGGAAGCACTGAGCTCCATCAGCCCGGAGGAGGTTTTTATCAAATAAACATGGTTTGCTGTATCGGTGGCAGTTGCAAGATTAGCACTCCCCACGGCAACCAGATTACCGTCCGGCAATTCCAGCACATCCCAAAGTAATGCCGGTCCGGGCGACACTTGCTTTTCCAGAGTTGCCACTTTATTGCCCAGGCAATCGGTTTTATACATGGCCAGCTTGCCGCCTGAAACCCCTACGGTGATAAAGCTTCCGTCGCCCATGGTGATCATACGGGTTCCCACTTCATCCACCAAAGGGTTACCTATCTGGACAAAGCCCTGACCAATAATGGCCTGATGAACCAGAAGCAAAAAAAAGCAGATCAGGTTAGTGCGTTGCTGCATACTTTACGAAGTTTAAGATGAAGGTATTATGAATATTACGCCAATTGACGCAGGCGTTTGTGCGTACTAATCACTATTTGTTTTTTCCGACTTTTTGAATGGCAGTCCAATTGCTGCGCCCAGGCTGTACACTTGTTGTTCGTCATGCGTAAATCCAGCCTGACCATATAAGGTGAACCGATTAAATGTTGTGTGCAAGGTAAGTCTGTGCAGAAAACTACGTGGCTGATTGGATTCGTATAAATTGGCAACAGAACGGTAAGTATCCAGAGAATACCTCAATCCAATGTCCCACAAACGGGAAGGAACGAACCGTATGTCAAGGGCTGGCGCAAGATTGAGATGCGTTCTGGTCAAGCCCAGGGTAAATACATCAGCGAGGGCGTCGCTGCTATTCTCGGCATAAGGGCCTCCCTCCAGGAAATATTCACCATTAACGCCAATGAGCACATCCATTTTGGGGGCCAAAGGAATTCGTGCGCCGATTTCTGCCCTGATTCCGCCACCGTTAAAACTTTGATGGCCGCCTCCACTTACAGGGCTTACGGCAGCATTCACATCATACTTTCCAAAGTATCCGAAAAATCCGCCGCAAGCATAAAAGTTTTCCATAGCAAGGGCTGCATGTGCGGAAAACTCCCCGCTTCGGTTCTGTTCCCCTTCGTAATACTCGTATCCCTGATTATAGCGGCCGGACAAATAAAAAGCCCCCTGGTTCTCGCCCCGGTAAACAGGCTTGGCCATGTAGGGGTCTGCATTGGCCAAAAATGCAGGTCCATGGGTACGGCAGTTGACCAACAACAGGGCGCCGGCAGCAAGCATAAGGATAGGGATGGTGCGCATAACTAGAGCCTTTGAAAGGATTCCGGAGGTGAAAATACAAAAAATCGCCTCGATGGGAAACAAAATCCCGCCGAGGCGATCCAAATTTTTAATTCATGTTGGCTCTATAATCCCTTTCTCAAGCGGGCAACCGGAATGTTCAACTGCTCCCGATATTTGGCAACAGTACGGCGGGCAATGTTGTATCCTTTTTTCAATAAAATGGATTTCAGTTTCTCGTCAGACAGCGGACGGCGCT
>JADZFI010000480.1 GCA_020850025.1 Saprospiraceae bacterium | reverse complement strand
TTTTTGCAGAAGTAAATGAAGGTAAACGTATTCATAGTTCATGCTCCGGAAGATAAGGCAAAAGCCGACCGGTTGATGGATTGGCTGCATCCCATGCAGGATGAAGTCAATCTCTGGCATTATTCGCCGCCAGCCAAAGCCGAGCCGCTTCCTTTATCCTGGCGTATTCTGATGCCCTGGTACCAACCGGTGGATCCTGCATCGCTTTATCGTGAACCACTCAAGAGAAGAAGAGAGCACGCACACATCTATGTATTCCTGACCAGCGCCATCAGTATCAACCATCCGAGGTTTCAGGAAGATTTGTCGCTGGCACTTGCCCGCAGGGCCGACTGTGAACGCGAAGAATTGGGACCGTTGGTTCTGCCATTACTTTGGAATAAGTCGGATTGGGATAAACGGACCAGGCTCGGTGCTTTTGAACCCTTGTTGGGAGGCCAACCGATCGCGTCATTTGCAACCGAAGATGATGGATTCCGGCAAGCAACTGCGGAATTGTTCGCTTTAATAAAAGTGGTCCAGGCGCGTCTTAATGAGGCTAAATATTATCAGATACACCGAAAAAGCAATCCATTCGAATTGAGTCTAGCCTCCGGCTTCGCGCTTCCCTATCTGGGCGATCGTCCTGAGCTGTTTGACTTTAATCCGCCCGCCCCTTTCCGGCCTGCCGACTGGTTGGGTTGGAGTTTGATTGCTTTGATCCTTATTGTTTCTGTCGGGAGTTTTCGCAAAACCAACGCTGCTGTTTCTTCCCTGCATCTGAAAGCAAGACCAGATTATATTAAAGGAATAGAATATCCGCGGGAAAACCCATTACTGCCCGTACATGATACGGCCAAAATGAAGTTTCCTCCCATCGAAAAATGAGACATTGCACAGAGGGGCTGCTGAATTTCCACGGTTCCCCTACCTTTGCAGGGCACAAATCAAATCGTAAAAATGCAGGTTTTCAAATTCGGGGGCGCCAGCCTCAAAGACGCAGCAGGTGTGAAAAACGTGGCGTCAATTTTACAGCGCTATAAAGATCAGTCAATTGTGGTGGTTGTTTCAGCCATGGGTAAAACGACCAATGCTTTGGAGGCAGTTGTGGCCGCACATGCCCAACAAACGGGTGAGGCGCAAAATTTGTACAATGCCCTCAAGGAACACCACTACGCCATCATGCGTGATTTGTTTGAGGACGGCGATGAAGTGTTCGCTACCGTCAACGACACTTTCGTGGAAGGCGAATGGGTTATTGAAGAAAAACCCTCTGAAAATTACGATTATATGTACGATCAGATCGTCTGCATGGGGGAGTTGGTGTCGTCAAAAATAGTAACCGCTTATCTGAACAAAGTCGGCTTGAAAACCCAATGGCTTGACGCCCGCGATGTGGTAGCTACGGATAATACCTATCGGGAAGGCTGGGTAAATTGGGATAAAACCAAGGCAAATGCCCAAAAAGTAGTGGCGCCGATGCTGGAGAAGGGTGGGTTTATCCTTACACAAGGTTTTATAGGGAGTACTTCTGAAAATTTCACCACCACTCTGGGCCGGGAAGGATCAGACTACTCAGCGGCTATTTTTTCCTATTGTCTGGACGCTGAGGCTATGACCATCTGGAAGGACGTTCCAGGAGTGCTCAATGCCGATCCACGGATATTCGATAACACCATAAAGCTTGACCGGCTGAGTTACCGGGAAGCCATTGAAATGACCTATTACGGGGCACAGGTTATTCACCCCAAAACCATCAAGCCCCTGCAAAACAAGAACATCCCTTTCTTCGTTAAATCCTTTTTAGACCCTTCAGCACCGGGAACGGAAATCAGTTCGGACACCGACGATAATTACCCGCCCATCGTGGTAGTGGAAAAAAACCAGGCCCTGTTGCACATTAGCACGCTAGATTACTCCTTTGTCGCAGAGCATCACATGGCCCGGCTGTTCGGGAAAGCAGCTGATTTGCGGATATTTGTTAATATGATGCAGAATACAGCCGTTTCTTTCACCATTTGCGTGCCCAACGTGCCGGACAGAATTGAGAAGTTTGTCAAAGCGGTTTCTGATGAGTTTAAGGTGAAGGTGGAACAAAGTCTGGAACTGATCACCATCCGTCATTACACGGAAGATACCATCTCCAGCCTGAAAAAGGGGAAAGTTGTCCTGTTTGAAGAGCGCATCCGCAATACCATGCACATGGTGGTAAAAAATGTTCCAACCATTGAGCGCAAGGAAGTAGAGATCGCCGGTTCAAAAAGTTGATATCCGTAATCGGTTATCCGAATCTGCCGGATTGCCATCGTTCAAAAGGGTACATTCATAGAAATAAGGCCTTCGGGCGCTAAAGAATCCTACACCTTCGGCCATCCATTCAACCATTTCAACTACCAACCAACAACAATTTTAACCACCTATGGCACGATTAACCACTTTCTCCCGCTTGCTTATCACCCTGGCTATTGTGGCAGGCGTGTTCTTTGCGGCTAAACAGTTTCTGCCCAACCTGGGCATTGGCGGAACGGATACTGCTGAAAAGACTGAACAAACAGATGCCGGCGCCGGTGCTGAAGGCGCTCCGGCAACCACCGCCCCCAGCTCATCCACATGGGGTAAATCAGGCGGCAGTTTCACTCCGGCAGCATTCAATTATACCGCTCCTGCGCCCAGCGGCGGCAAATTAAAAGGAGTGGTGGAGCTTGGCGCCACCGGCTTTAATTCTTTCATCATCAAAGTTGACAACCAAAAGAACTGGAAACTGGAAAAGGCGGAATTTGGGGTAAGTCTGGTAAAGGAAGGCCTTGCCACTGATGAGGATGTAAAAGCAGGACTTCGCCGTTATATCTCCGACATGGTAGGTTTCGGTGTAGGGGCTCGCGACATTCACTTTGTGGTAAGCTCAGGCGCTCAAAAAGAGGCTATCATGCCTAAAATCAATGCAGCACTGAAATCCATGGGTTATGTGGTGAATGTAGTGACGCCGGAACAGGAAGCCAAGCTTGCGCTCCGTTCCGTGCTGCCCGACAAGTTCAAAAGCAGTGCCTTTGTTGTGGATATCGGTTCCGGAAATACCAAAATTTCCTGGCTGCCCAACGGTGCGCTGGAAGCTGCCGGCGCCAAATACTACCAAAATAACATGAGCGCCGCCACGGTATATCAGGATGTTAAATCCAAGGCTGCTCAGGTTCCTTCCAATTTGCGCAATACCTGCTTCATCATCGGCGGCGTTCCTTATGAACTGGCCAAGCAGATCCGCAACGGCAAAGAGCGCTTTACAGTGCTGAAAGCCCCTGCTGATTACAAAGCTGACGGCGCTAAACAGGAAGCTGGTCTGAATATCTACGCGGCCATTGCCGACGCTACCGGATGCAAGCAGTTTGTGTTTGACTGGGATGCCAATTTCACCATCGGTTTCTTGCTGAATCTGTAAGCTGGCCCGTTAATTTTTAAAAAAGATCCGTTCTGTTGGAATAATTGTCCGGCAGAACGGATTTTTGTTTCCAAAATCAATCGGCACATGAAACAAACCATACTCCTGTCTTTTGTGATGTTCTTATCCGGGCATTTTATGGCTCAGGATACTTTCTCCATCGTTGCGGTGGATACCATTACCGGTGAAATTGGCAGCG
>JADZFI010000479.1 GCA_020850025.1 Saprospiraceae bacterium | reverse complement strand
GGGCATTGATCGAAATCCGTGGTGTAGTTCATATTGGCCTGACTGAACACTACCGAAATAGCGCCGCTGCCAAAGGTGTGCATATAGTTGGTATGCCAGGGTGTAAAACCCAGATTGCAATAATTGGAAAGCACAAAAAACGGAATCCCTTCTCCGAACGGCACCACCCCGTCGCAGGTTTGGTGGTACAGGTACACAGCAGGCGTATCAGGGCCGTTGAGCCAGTTGTTGGCGCCGCCTTCATAGGGCACACCGCCAAACAGGTTAACCACCCCGAGCACATTGGCATTGTGCCCGTTCAGATTTAAGGCGCCGTCAACAGGCCCCAGGTCCGGACGGTTCAGGGCAGCGCCCGTGGGTTGAATGGTTTGGGTTACGCAGTTCAGCATGTAGCTGTTGGTCAGGTTGGCCGCCGGGGTGGGTGCAGGGGCCAGTGCGCCGCAGGCCACCGGTTTTTCCTCCGCCCGGTCGAGAAAGCCCACCGCCATGGCAATGAATCCTCCGGCACTTTCACCGCCCACCAGTACACGTTCGGTGCAGGTGGAATCCAGAGCTGCCCGGGCTTTCAACCAGCGGATAGCGCCTTTTACATCCTGCTGTCCGCGATAAAGGGCGCGAATCAGTTCTGATGAATCCGCAGCGTACAGGGTAGCGCCCGCCTGGGCGTCGGTTACCGGATTGGCGATGGGGCCGGCGCTTTTATGCCAGCCGAGGCGGTAGTTGACGGAAGCCACTACATAGCCGCGTTGCGCCATTTCGCCGGCTATGGTGGCAAAGCCCTCCTTGCAGCCGCCCAGCCATGATCCTCCGTGTACCACTACCAGCAGGGGGCGGGATGGATTGTTGTCGCCCACCGGTTTGTACAAATCCAGCAGCAGGGTAGTGGAGATGCCTGCGTAATTGGGCATGGCGCCATACACCAGGTCTTTTTCCACCCGGAAGCCGTATTGTTTGGTGGTATAAGGCGCCTGAGCTGCAAGGGTGCAAGCACCCAGGGTGAGGGCCAGAAAGAGAATTTGTTTTATCATAGTTGGGAAAAATGGCTGTAACTGAGGTTTCAGACGCATCAATGCCGGCAAAGTTACAAAGAGTGTTAACAGCGCGAAATTATTTGGTTTTTACCTTGAAAAGTGTTAAATTTCGCCTAAATTGAATCATTAACCAACTTTGATATGAAATCCTTTTTTTTGCTTGCCTTGTGTGTTTCTTTCATGGCTTTTAGTGCCTGTGAAGACAACGATCCAATCCGCAATACCACAGAAGTGAGTGGCAATACAGCCTTGATTCCATGGGATGATTGTGCTTTTTTTGCCGATCAGGATCTTACCGTATGTTTTGTTGGCGTAAAAGAAGAACGCTGCCCCTGTAATACCACTTGTTTTTGGGAAGGAGTGGTAAAGGCAACTTTTGAGGTCAGCAACTCCTCCGGCCTGGATACCGTAGTAACCCTTGAAACAAACAGTGCGCCAGCTAATTTGCATTTTTTCCACAGCTTTGGCAACAAGACCCTGGTGTTTGAAAAAACCGATGGCATTGGTTGCGAGGATTATGGTAAATACTGGAAATACAAAGTGCTTGTGAGGGTGGAGTAACCACAAACTTGCCTCCTCAGGTCGAGACACAGTAGCTCTTGGTTCGGAAAAACAGGTCGGTGGTCTGTTTTGGCGTTGTTCCTGCGAGACAAGCCTTTTATTCGCCTGCACTTTCGTGACGAACAACACTAATCTATGCGGCTTACCGACTTTTATGCCCTTCTCATTCGACTCCTGCTGGGGTATGTTTTTTTATCCTCCGGACTCTGTAAGTTGAGCGACGGGCATTTCGGGCAACTGATTGGTCCGCCATTACTGATCCGACAGTTGGAGCAATACCAACTCGGACTGTTCGGGTATTTTGTGGCCATATCTCAGGTATTGGTGGGTGCGCTGGTGCTTAGTCAGCGGTGGTCGCTGTTGGGTCTGGTGATGCTCGTACCGATGAATGTGAGCATAATGGCCGTAACCATTTCCCAGCAATGGACGGGTACGCCGTATGTGAATGGTTTTTTTCTGGCACTCAACCTGCTCGCGCTGGCCTATGAATGGCCCAGTTTGCGGTTTTTTCTGATACCGGAATCTACCCCGGCCGGGCTGCCAACCCGCACGCATCAGTTGTTCCCCGGATTCTGGAAGCCGGTGGCTGTACTGGCGCTGGCCCTGCTGGGGGTAGTCGCCGCACCATTTTCCCTCCCGACCACCCTGGCGGCCGGTGTTAGCGCCATGATCGCAGCCTGGTGGAACGTCTGGCGCCCCGAACGGATGTCGTGGCCCATACTCGCCACCCTCGGGGCATCCCTGCTGGCCGTCACCACACTCTCCATGGCCGAACCCCTGACCAGGGTAAAGATCAATGTACACATCCCGGTACTCACCGGCCTGATGATAGCCTTCCTGGGGGCCGTCGTCACTACCCTTATGAAAAGGCGCTAACACGAAGACACGAAGACACGAAATAGGGGCTATGCCCCTATTTTCCTTAACTTTGCGCCTTAGGGCCTTTGTGCCTTAGTGTCTTTGCGCCTTAGTGCCTTTGCGCCTTAGTGCCTTAGTGTACCCGCCTTCGCGCCTTACTACCACCCAACTTTGTGCCTTTACCACCATGAGAGACTCGTTTCAATCCCTTATCCAATCCGAAACTCCGGTGCTCATTGATTTTTGGGCTACCTGGTGCGGACCCTGCCGGGCTATGGCGCCGGTGCTGGATGAACTTAAAGCCGAAATGGGCGATCGCGTCCGGATCATCAAGATTGATGTGGACAAAAACACCGATCTGGCCGTTGATATGAAAGTAATGGGGGTGCCCACTTTCATGCTGTATAAAAATGGAGAAAAACGCTGGCACGATGCCGGTACTTTTACCAAAGAAGCCCTGAAAAGAAAAATTGAAGATGTGGAAAACTCCTGATTACGGGCTTTTGGGGGTGTTGCTGCTCGGTCTTTTCGTTGGCTGTGGCAGCCAGGGCCAACCGGTAAACGTTGCCTCCATACCGGCTGAAATGCCCCCGGCCGATTCCCTGCCCCCGGCGGTGCAGGTATCCAAAGACTACCTGCTGGGCAAATTCGATCCGGCTGCGCATCCTGATTTTGTCGCGGTGGGCAAGCCTTACACCGACAAGCCCGGTATGATGCTGCGCAGAGAAGCTTTTGAAGCCTTTCAAAAAATGTGGGAAAGCGCCCGCAAAGACGACGTTAACCTGCGCATCATATCCTCTACCCGTACTTTCGACCAACAGAAAGCCATCTGGGAAGGTAAATGGGGCCGCTTTGCCAAAGACGCCCCCAAGCCGCTGGATCGCGCCCGGAAAATTCTGGAATACTCTTCCATGCCCGGTTCTTCGCGCCACCACTGGGGTACGGATATCGACCTCAACGACCTCAACAATCCTTCTTTCGAGGCCGGCGGCGCTCATGAGAAGGTGTATCAATGGCTCTCCGCACATGCCCACGAGTACGGTTTTTGTCAGCCGTATATCCCGGGTCGGCCGCACGGCTATCAGGAGGAAAAATGGCACTGGAGCTACACGCCTCTGAGCATACCTTTCCTGCAACAATACCGCCAAACCATCACCAATGCCGACATCCAGGGCTTCCAGGGCGCCCAGCTTGCTTCGGAAGTAAATGCCGTGGAACATTATGTGCTTGGTATTGGCGAGCTTTGTATGCCGGAATAACCGTCGAAATGAGCGTGAGTATGGTAATCCAGATTTTTTTATCCCAGGCGCAGCGCCCCGGGGGCGAAGCCCCTCAACTTCGGTAGCCCAGACGAAAGGACGAAATCCCCCTGCCGCATCGCGGCAAAACAACTAAAAATGTGAACCCTTTCTAAATTTTCGTCACATGAAAATCCTCATGGTTTGCCTCGGCAATATTTGCCGCAGCCCTTTGGCAGAGGGCATTATGAAACAAAAGATCAGCGAAGCGGGCTTGCCCTGGATGGTAGACAGCGCCGGAACCGGCTTCTGGCATGTGGGCGAATTGCCGGACCGGCGGTCTATTGCTACCGCCAATCAGCGCGGCATCGACATCACCGATCAGCGTGCGCGACAGTTTCATGTGGCCGATTTCGAGCGGTTCGACCGGATTTTTGTGATGGATACGCAGAACCGGCAGGATGTGTTGCGACTGGCGCAAAACGAAGCTCACCGCGCCAAGGTTGAGCTTATGCTGGATCAAATTTTCCCCGGCGAAGATCGCTCTGTTCCGGATCCGTATTATGATGACGATGGGTTTAAAGAAGTTTTTGACATGCTGAATGAAGCTTGTGAGGCTTTTGTGAGCAGAATGGCTACTTCCTGAATATTGCCCACACCATTAGAAAGCCCGCGCCCCAGAGTCCCCAGCGACTCTCTTCGTGCCAGCCCATTTCCCACATGCGCAGGCTGAAGAAGCCCAGTCCGATGGCCAGTACGGCCAGCACCAGTTGGCGCAGCACCCTGATCAGCCTTTGCGCGCCGGCTTCCAGATCCGGCGTGCGGATCTCCACGTCGCCGGCGCGCACTTTTTTCAGGGTCTTATGCACCTCGTCGGGCAAGGCCAGTACACTGGAAAGGGTGCTTTGCAGCAAGTCGCGAACATAACGGAAGGGGCCACCTTTGTCCTGCAGGAGGTATTTCTGCGCATAAGGCCGCACCGTATCCAGCGGGTTGTAAGTGGGGTCGAGCGTATTGCAGATGCCCAGCAGCAGCGTGACGGTGCGGTTGAGCAGTACATAATCTTTGGGCATTTGCACCGTGCCTGAAAGTCCGCGAAATCCGATTTCAGTGATCAGATCGGTGAGGCTGTTGTTAAACGGGTTCACCTTGATGTTGCGGAAATCCAGGCCTTCGAACTGGATTTCATGTTGCAGAAAATGCCGCAAAGCGGAAATCATTCTTTTCGCCATGCGCTCGGCATCGCGGCCTTCGGCCAGAAAACCCATGGTCCGGCAGGCCTCGATCATACCTTCCGTATCGTTTTTTACGGCGGCTTCAATCAGCTGGGTGATGCCGCTGCGCAACTGCGTTGAAAGACTGGCGGTAGCGCCAAAATCCAGCAAGGTGAGGTGGCCATTGGGGGAGACCAGAATATTGCCCGGGTGCGGATCGGCGTGGTAAAAACCGTCCTTGAACACCATTCTGCACCAAACCCGCATCAGCCGGTCTGCCAGCGCCCGACGGTCAACGCCCCAGGCATCCAGCTGCTCCAGGTCGGATATTTTGGCTCCGGTGCAAAAACGGGTCACCATCACCCGGCGCGTGGAGTATGCTTCAAACCATTCCGGTATCTGCGCCTCCGGCTCCTCCAGCAGCTTCTGCCGGATCAGCTCCATCGTTCGCGCCTCGTTGGTAAAATCCATCTCCTCCTCAATCATTTGCCGGATCTGGGAGTACAGATACTCCATGCCCTTGATATCTACCAGCCACGCATAGATTTTCGTCAGACGGTTTAAAATGCGCAAATCCACCGAGGCAATTTCCTCAATGCCGTAGTGCTGCACTTTCACCACCACTTCGGTTCCGTCGTGCAGCACCGCCCGGTGCGCCTGCCCGATGGAGGCGGTAGCCATCGGAATCTCGTCCATGGATTGGAACAGTTCCTCCGGCGACTTCCCAAGTTCCTCCTCTATGCGCCGGCGAACCTCCTCAAACGGGCGGGGCGGCAAACGATCCTGCAGCGCTTCCAGCGGCCGTTGAAATGCCTCCGGCAGAAAATTCGACATCACGGAGAGCAGCTGGCCTACCTTGATAAACAACCCTTCCAGCTCCAGAATGGCCATTTTTACCCGCTCAGCATTCCGGATGTGCAAGGCCAAAATCCGTTTTTCATACCATTTCTTTCCCAAAAAGCGCCGTCTGACCGACAACCACAGGTAACTGAAATACACCACAAAAGCGGTCCAATAAGCCTTTCGCACGCGACGTGCCGGAGAGAGCATCATGATTGAAAATTATTTTAATGTCCAATGTACAATGTCAAATGTCCAATGTACAATGTACAATATCCAATGTCCAACAGTCCAACGTCCAGTT
>JADZFI010000478.1 GCA_020850025.1 Saprospiraceae bacterium | reverse complement strand
CAGACGAGGGGTAACTGCGGCTGTTTGTGCTCCCCAGTTGTCGCCAGGCGCCGGCGGAATGGCAGCAGGTGTCCAGTTCAAACCATCCCACTGCAATACTTCGCCCATGACAGCGCTCTGCTGCGCAAGTTTGAGCGGGTTCCCGGCAGTACCGTTTCCACTAAATTCAGTACCCACCGTTTGAACAGTTTGTGCGCCCCAATTGTCGCCTGCAGGCAGGTTGGCCGGTACCCAGTTCATTCCATTCCATTGAAGTACCTGACCGTTAGCGGCGCCTTGCTGGGCGAGCTGTAGCGGGTTGCCGGCTGTTCCGTTTCCGCTCAGGGCTGTACCCGCTGTTTGTGCCGTCTGGGTGCCCCAGTTGTCGGCAGCTACCGGAGTAGCCGGCACCCAGCTAAAGCCGTTCCACTGCAGCACCTGGCCATTGGCGGCGCCCTGTTGGGCAATACCCAGCGGGCTGCCTGCTGTTCCGTTACCAACAAGTGTCGTATTGGTTACCGCTGTTTGTCCGCCCCAATTGTCACCCTGTGGAGCAAGCGTAACAGGAGCCCAGGCGCCGTTGTTAAACTGCAGCACCTGGCCGTTCAGTGCGTTCATATTGTTCAGCTTGGCGGCCGTTACTGCTCCATTGATGATGTTGGCTGTGCCAATGGCGTTAGCGGCCATTTCCTGATTGCCCACCACACCTGCTTTTATCTGCAGGTTGTTGAAAGGACCGGCCACATCCCCGTTAAACTGAGTGCCATCGGTCAGATCATCCATTGCGTTGATGTCGCCACTGTTGTTCACTACAAATGTACTCCCTGATAGACTAACATCGATGCCAATTCCGCCAAGGACATCAAAGCTGCCGGTATTGTCGGCAGCAGGGGCCCAGGTTGTTCCGTTCCATTTCATTACCTGACCATTGGCTGCATTCATGTCGTCAATTTTGGCGCCCGTAATGGCCTGGTTGGCAATATCGTCTGTGCTGATGGTTCCATCCACTATTTTGGCAGAGGTTACAGCATCGTTGGCTAATTTTTGGGTAATGACTGCGCCATCGGCCATTTTGATGGCTGTTACGGCGTTCGCGGCCAGTTCCACAGTATTTACAGCTCCGTCGAGTATCTCCGAGCTCCCAACCGCATCATCAGCAATTTCTGCAGAAGTTACTACATCCGGTTTGAGTTGCAAGTTATTGAAAGGGCCACTCACATCGCCGTTAGCCTGCGAGGCGGTGGTCAGATCGTCGTTCGGATTGGTATCGCCGGTGTTGGTGATGGTAAAATCCGGTGCTGTTCCTGTAATACTTATACCCGCTCCATTATTCAGCGTGATGATTCCAGATTCATCGGCAGCAGGCGCCCAGGCAGTACCATTCCATTTTAGTATCTGACCATTGGCGGCGCCCATATTGGCCAGCTTGGGCGCGGTTACGGCGCCATTGCTCAATTCTGTGCTGGTTACAACATCTGGTTTGAGCTGGAGATTGTTGTAAATTCCGCTTACATCACCATCGTGGGCTGTATTGAGCAATACGTCATCTGTGCCATTCAGATCGCCAGTGTTATTGATCGTAAAATTGTTAAATCCATTGGTAACCACATCAATACCGTTTCCACTATTCAGGCCTACGGCGCCAGGTTGAACAATAACCTTTTCGATATTGGTAATCCTTCCCTGTGCATCTACGGTAATGATCGGAATTTCGGTTGCACTGCCATGTACCCCTGCCTGCACGCCGGTATTGGTCAGACTGATGGTTCCGTTGGTAGTGATGGGGCCGCCTTGCAAGCCAGCACCTGTGTTTACCTGAGTGACTGTTCCACCGCCAGTCCCGGTACTCTGAATGTCGTCGGCGGGCGTCCAGGCCGTACCGTTCCATTTAAGCACCTGGCCGGTCTGAGCGCCCTGCGGGGCCAGCCCGATGGGATTATTAGCCAATCCATTCCCGGTGAGGCCGTTATTGGTGAAGGCTGTTTGGCTGCCCCAGTTGTCGGCTGAACCGCCTCCGCCGCCATTTTGTGCGTAAAGGGCAAAAGGCACACTCAACAGCTCGGATGTTCCAATTTCATCGAAAACATTCGGGGAGGTTTCAAGCAGTACAGTAAGGAACTTTGATCCTCCCGCCCAGTTAATGCCGGCAAAGGTGTTGACCTGTGGCTGCCCTCTGCCAATGATCAGGTTCACCAGACCAAAATCGTTGGTGGCGCTCACATGTTTTTCCTGATAGTCTACGGAGCCGGTAGGGCTGCCATTGCGAATGGCAAAAAGAATGGTGACCGTTTGGTTGGTAATGGGGTCTCCTGTTTGATTGTTGCGCACAATGCATTGATAATTAATGCCTTGTGGTACATTTTGAGCTAAGGAGGTGAAACTGCCAGCCAAAAGCGCCAACAGAAGGAGGAGGAATCGTTGATTCATAGATGTGTAATCGTTGTTGGAATGAACGGTTGAAGGGATAAAACCGGTTAGGAAATGACCCGGTGACAGATCTTCCTGAAACTGAGCGGTAAAAAAAATCAAATGCGAACTACCCTGAGGGTGGTGGAGGCCATCGTGGCGGGATCTTGCAGTACTAACATGTATACCCCGGGGAGCCATCCGGAGGTGTCAAGCAGGGATCCTTCCGGGTTGGAGAGGATTTGGCGATCCATTACCAGGCGGCCCGTAAGGTCGAATGCCATGGCATGGAGAATACCTTTTTTGTCCGGGTCGTACCGAAGGGTAATGGCGCCGTCTGTAGGGTTGGGGAAAAGCGACATTCCCCAGTCGGCGAGATCGTAAGTGTTAACGAACGACTTGCCGCAGGGATCAGGTTGATGAAAACCCTGTGTGAGCAGGAAGCCGGCGTTTTCAGTGGTGGCGATGAAAGATTCTCCGATAGTCCAGGCAAAATATCGGTTTCCCTGGAAGCCATTGCTTCCTCCGGAGGCTACAACCTCCATACATACATCAAATTGCTGGGACCGAACTGCTGAGACAAAAAACAGAAGCAGAAAGAGGGTAATGTGTAATCGGCTCATGGACAAAAATTTAAATGATTAAAAATGCTATGCGTTAAAAACGCATCGAAGAAATGTCTTTGGAAGGCAATAATACTGCAAAAATCTGGCCAGAAAGTAGCCGTAGAATGTCGGATTTTTGTCAATCTGGCAGTTTGTGAGGGCACAGTCGGTTTTTGCATCCGGTCAAGTAACCATACCTTGCCGTCTAAAATGCGTAACTATGAAGGTCAAGGCGCTATTCGTTTTTTTCTTTTTATGTTGTCTGCAAACGGTAGCACATGGGCAAAAGCGCAATGCTTTATCTGTCCTGGAATTTGAACTCCGGCGATTTGAAGCGATGATGCATGCGGATACCCATGCCTTGAATGCCATGCTTTCTGATGATTTGATCTATGTACACTCCAATGCATTAGTGGAGAACAAGGAAGAGCATCTGAGGGCCATTGCGCAGCAAAAACTGATTTATAAAACCATGAAGCGGGAGGATGCCAGGGTCCGCTACTACGGTAAAGCGGCCCTGGTGAATGGTACGGTGGCCGTTGAAGGAAAAATTTATGCCAACGATTTTGCCGTTCGGTTGTTGTACTCGGCTGTTTACCAAAGGCATCGAAAAAGCTGGAAACTGGTAAACTGGCAGAGTACCAGAATTCCTTAAAACAATAAAGGATTACGGTTGGTAACTGCCTACTTTTGCGGCGCGAAAAAAGAATTTTTGAACATGGAATATATCGGCGAGCATCTTCTGCCTGGTCAGTTGGGACATTTTTTGGCGGTGGTGTCATTTGTAGCGGCCCTGCTTTCTGCGGGCGCTTATTTTTATGCTACCCAACAAAGAGAATCCGACAGTTTTTCTGGCTGGAGAAATATCGGGAGGTATGCATTCTTTTTGCATGGTTTGGCCACTTTCGGGGTAATCGGTATTCTCTTTTGGATACTGACCGGTAAAATGTATGAATACCATTACGCATGGGCCAATATCTCGGATGATTTGCCTGTGAGGTATGTGTTTTCAGCGTTTTGGAAGGAACAACAGGGCAGTTTCCTGCTTTGGAGTTTTTGGCACATCATCCTTGGCGGTATTCTGATGGCTCGGGCTGGGCGATGGGAAACGCCGGTATTGGCTGTGGTGGCTTTGGCAGAAGCATTCATCGGGTCCATGATTTTGGGGCTCTATATGGGCGAATTCCGATTTGGCGCCAGCCCGTTTGATTTGTTGCGGGATACCATGGATGCTCCAATTTTTGCCCAGGCAGACTATTTGAGTAAAATCAAAGGGAATGGACTGAATCCGTTATTGCAGAACTACTGGATGACCATTCATCCGCCAACCCTTTTCCTTGGGTTTGCCAGTACCATTGTACCTTTTGCTTTCGCTATTTCCGGTTTGTGGTTGCGTGATCATAAAACCTGGCTAAAACCAGCACTCAGCTGGTCGCTCTTTTCCGGCGCCATTCTCGGGCTGGGCATTTTAATGGGCGGAGCATGGGCATATGAAGCCCTTTCCTTTGCCGGATACTGGGCCTGGGATCCGGTAGAGAATACCTCTCTTGTGCCCTGGCTGACGATAGTTGCCGGCATTCATACCAATCTGATTGCCCGAAATACCGGATATTCCATCCGCAGTACCTACGGTTTCTATCTGCTTACTTTCGTACTGATCCTTTATTCCACCTACCTCACACGCAGTGGAGTGCTGGGCGATACTTCCGTACACAGCTTCACGGAAATGGGACTCGGGTTTCAGCTTATCCTGTTTATTGGGGCATTCTCCCTACTGGGCTTGTGGATGTGGGCATCTCGCTACCGGGAAGTGCCTGAGATAAAAGGGGAAGAGCAATCCAACAGCAGGGAATTCTGGATGTTTATCGGTGCGCTGGTGTTGCTTTTTTCGGGAATTTTGATGACCGGGGCGACTTCATTGCCTGTAGTGAACAAACTTTTCGGCACCGATTACGCCCTTAAGGATCCTGTGGCTCACCACAATCGATACCAGTTGTGGATTGCAGTTTTTATTGGGATGCTGACCGGTATTGCCCAATGGATGCGTTACAACGAACGAAACTGGGCAACATATTCCCGCAAATTCTTGCTGCACGCAGGCATAGCCCTGGCAGTAGCTGCGGTCCTTACTTTTCTCAATACGCTTTGGATTGAAGTACGTGCCTGGCAGTTATTCGCTTTTTTATTTGCCGGGATGTTCGCAGTGGCGACAAACCTTGATTACCTGATTACGGTCATCAAAGGGAATTTGAAGCTCGCGGGTTCCGCTATCTCGCATGCCGGTTTTGGTATTTTGTTGCTGGGGGTGTTGAGTACGGGTCTTGGCAAAGACTGGATTTCCGTCAATACTTTTGCCATGGAAGGTCTGATCGAAGGCGCTGATGATGAAGCGCTTCGCCGTAGCGTAATATTGATGAAAGACGCTCCGATGCCCATGCGCGGATTCAATGCGACCTATGTTAGCGATTCCATAGAACGGCAGACCAGAACTTTCAGCGTTGCATTTGAGCGTAGGGGGGAAGATGGCAATCCAACAGGAGAGCGGTTTACGCTTTACCCTAACGTGATGTACGACCGACAGTTTAAAGAGGTGGTGGCCAACAACCCTTCAACGCAGCACTATTGGAACTACGACGTATTTACCCTGGTATCTTCATTGCCTAAAGCGGAGCTGGATCCGGAATTTGCCCGGCAGCAGGAAGACAGCCTGAAGTATGAAAAGTACGAGGCCAGGGTAGGGGACACCATTTTTACCAAAAATCATTATCTGGTAGTGGAAGGGGTAACCAAAGCCCCCAAACACCCGGAATACCAACCTGAGCGGGGAGACCTTGCCGTTGGATTGCGGATGAAGGCCTATTCACTGGATCAGCCAAAAGCCTATGAGGCCAACCCTATGTTGTTTCTGCGTCCTGCCAAGGGTGGATTTTCACTGCAGTCTGAAATTGGTCCGCTGCAAATGAAAATCAGGCTTACCGAGGCTTCCATGGAACATATCTTCAAGTCGGAAGAATCCTTAAAATATGCAAACTATGGCATTAAGGAGGGCGATGTTGTGGATTTCAATGGATATAAAGTCCGGTTTGCCCGTGTACTTAAAGAAATCAACCATCCTTCCTACGCGGAGGAGCCCGGCGATATTGCCGTTGCAGCCGGACTTGAGATCACGGCCCCGGATGGACGAAAAGCGGAGGCCGCTCCCGTCTATTTGATTCGTGAAAATCAACCGTTCAGTTTGAAGGATGAAGCTCCCTCGCTCGGCTTGCATTTCCGTTTCGAAAATATCGATCCCAAAAACGGCATTCTCACTATTGGTGTGGCCGAAACCCCGGCAGACCAACCCGGAATTCCGCTGGAGATTGCAGAGGATGCAGCCCGCTCGGATTACATTGTTTTGGAAGCCATCATTTTCCCGGGAATCAATCTGGTTTGGGCAGGCAGCCTTTTGATGCTGTTGGGCCTGGCAGTAGGTCTTTGGAGGAGGTTGTATGAACGGTAAATATGGTGCAGATGAAGAAAAAAAAGGATCTGATGCTTCAAGTGCTGTTAAACTTTTGCAAACCAAATCTTTAGAATAAACGGGAGGTTTCAGTATCGTCCTACTTTTGCAGTCAGAAGTTAATGCCGGAAAGTTTTGTTCTAGGAAATGCATCAATGTCCCGCTATTGATGTTGAATATTCTGAAAACCGGGTTTTCCGTCATGTGATCATCATCCATCCAATCACTCACATTCAATATTTCAAGCATGGAAAGGAACAAACAAGTACAGATCGGCCTGGTAGCTTTGCTGGCCATTCTGTTGGTTGCCAACCTCGCAGGTGGCGGTTTTAAAAACTGGTTCGGTCAATCAGAAGCCGAAAAAATCCGGGAATCTGCTGCTTCATTCAGCGGCAGTTCTGCCACTGCCGGCAATATCCCCGGCACCAATCAAAACGTGGCGCCGGTACCTGCCGGTCCTGCTACAAGCATTCAGTATGAACAGCCGGTTTTTGATTTTGGCACCATTGATGAGGGCGAAATCGTGAAGAACTCCTACAAGTTCAAAAACACCGGAACAGAGCCGCTGGTCATCAGCAATTGCAAGGGTTCTTGTGGTTGCACCGTTCCTACCTGGCCAAAAGAGCCAATTCCTCCGGGCGGAGAAGGTGAAATCAAAGTGGAATTCAATTCTAAAGGCAAACCCGGTCCACAAAGCAAACGGGTAACTGTTACAGCCAATACTATCCCAACCGAAACTTTCATCGAAATTAAAGGTGAAGTGCGCGGTAAGGCAGAGCCGGCTGCTAAAGGCCAATAAATTCAGATAAATGAGTGGGAGCGCCTGATGACGATTGCCGTTGTCAGGCGCTTCCTGTTTGAAAAAAAATTGTATGACGTTTACACCACTCCACATGCCCTTGCGCTGGGCAGATTTTGATGCCAATTTCCATCTCAGGCACTCCGTTTATTATGATTTTGCGGCTACTGCCCGACTCGAATACCTGACAAGAGGCGGATTAAGCTACAAGATGATGCAAGAGCACCATTTCGGACCTATACTTTTTCGTGAGGAGTGCGTGTTCAAAAGGGAGGTTAAGCCAGGCGACGAAATCTACATCAATCTGCTGGTAACCCGACTCCGAAGGGATTACTCCCGGTTTTCCTTTCGTCATGAAATCACCAAATCAGATGGAACGCTTTGCGCCGTATTGACGATAGACGGAGCATGGATAGACACCAAATTGCGCAAGTTGACCACCCCTCCGTCCATATTACCGGATATATTCAAAGAGCTGCCCTTTGCCGACGATTTTCAATGGGATGAACCGAAGGCGTCCTAAAATCACCCTTAGCTTGCCGCTAACTCAACCACACTTACCCCATGGTCGTTAAGCCAGGAGGTTTTTTGCAGCTTTTGTAAAGAAATATGTCCAATCCAGTACCTGGTATCGGCTGCGGCGTAGCGCTCTTCGATGGATATAAAGTCAGCGTCTTTTACCTGGCCTTCATATTGGTGACGAACATAGATCCTTAAAAAGGCCTCAGAGGTATCGAAAGAGGTTCCGTTCTGAATAAATTTCCGATACTCATATTTGTATTGGTACCGTAATGCAGATATGTCGGATAAAACGGCAGATCCGGTGGCTTTATCTCCGGCTCCCTTGCCTAAAAAAGTCTGATGTTCTGAAAAGGCACTCTCCAAGGTCACGGCATTATACTCGTTTCTTACAGTGGCATAATGATGACCAACAGGTACAAACCTTGGAATACAGTATCCGACAATCCTTCCGCCCTCTCTATAGCAACGAGCAATCAGCTTGATCACCTGACCTCTGCTTTTGGCATATTGGATATCGAAATCATTGAGCCGCCCAATGCCAATGTTCAGCACTTCCTCTGGTGCTACAAATACCCCGAAAGCATGAAGTAGCAAGATACATAGCTTGAATTTGGCGTCGAATCCATCCACATCCAGGCTGGGATCACTCTCGGCAAAGCCATGTTTCTGAGCATATTTCAGCGCTTCACTGAAGCTTATGTTATCCTCGAATATTTTAGTGAGTATGACATTCGTGGTGCCATTAAAAATACCTTCAACGGAGGTTAACAGGTCATTGTCGTAATATTCCTCCAGATTGCGGATGATTGGTATGCTGGCACAACTGGAGCCTTCATAAAGGAACGGGGCTCCGGTTTCATTTTGCAGGGCATACAATTCAGGCAGCCGGTGAGCGATCATTTTTTTGTTCGCAGACACCACTGCTTTACCTTTTTTAAGCGCAGAGGATACTATGTCATAGGCCGCATCTGCATCATCAATCAGTTCAACAATGATGTTTATCTCCGGATCATCCAGGATGTCTGACGGGTTAGTGGTAAAATAATCCGGGGCCAAAGGCCTTTGTTTGTCCGGATGTTTGATGCAAATGCGCACAATATCAGCCTTGACCCCCTTTGTTTCATGCAGTACTTTCCAAAGTCCCTGGCCAACGCAACCAAAGCCAAATAATCCAATTTTCATGATATGTTTTTGTGTTAGACGGGATAAGCGTGAGTAATACTTCCTGCCAGTTGCAGGCTATTAAGCAAGTCGGCCCTGAGATCCTGTGAGGCTTCTATGCCACAGGACAGCCGAATAAGGGAATCTTTAACGCCCGCTCTTTTTCTCCTTTCTGCCGGGATGCTTTTGTGTGTCATGGTGGCGGGATGAGCAGCAAGGCTTTTAACGCCTCCCAGGCTTTCGGCAAGTTTGAATAGCCGGAGCCCGGATAAAAATTCCCGGGCGGCTTCTTCCGTATCTTCGGCCAGGCTGAAGGAAACAATTCCACCGAAACCGGATTGTTGTCGAGCAGCGATGGAATGGCCGGGATGTTGCGGGAGTCCAGGATAATAAACCTGATCTACAGCCGGGTGAGCTTCCAGCGTTTCTGCCACCACCTGCGCATTGCGGCAGTGAGCTTCCATTCTTAGGGGCAGGGTTTCGATGCCTCTGATGGTGAGCCAGCTATCCCATGGCCCCAGGATGTTACCACAGGCATTCTGTAGAAATTTAAGTTTGATTCCCAGTTCCTCCTCCCGCACAGCCAGCAAACCTCCAATGACATCGGAGTGACCAGCCAGGTATTTG
>JADZFI010000477.1 GCA_020850025.1 Saprospiraceae bacterium | reverse complement strand
GTCGGTAAAAACGGGCTCAACGCCAAATTGACTCAGTATGCTTTTCAGCAGCTCTGTGGTGCCGCCATATAAATTGGCCTGACTCAGCACCTTGTCGCCGCTTTTCAGCGTACCCAGCATAAGGGTGGCAATGGCCGACATGCCGCTGGAGGTCATCACGGCAGATGCCTGAATGCCCAGACCGAACGCCTCGAGATCGGCTATTTTGGCGGCCACCGTATCTACGGTTGGGTTGGCATACCTGCTGTAAGCATGGCCACTCTCGATGTTTTTAAAAATTTCGATGCCCTGATCGATGTTTTCAAAATCAAAAGACGAAGTGGCATATAGCGGCAATACATGCGGCGCAGTGGTTCGGTTTTCCGGACGTTCTTTGACGGTGAGCGAGTCGAATTTCATATGTGTAAAACGGTGGACGGTGGACGATTTACGATGTACGACGTACGATTTACGAGGTGCGATTTAAAATGTTACGAAACAAAGAAAATGGGTTTTTGGTTGAAATTTGAAGTTGGACTCGGAAAAGTCGGAGAATAAAGAGTGCTCGAGACAGCAAAAGCGTCCGGAACACTCACACGTACCTCAAAGCCGGTCTCCCAGGGTTCTCATCCTACCGAGGCAGTGGTTCCCTTAGTCCCATCCTAAGTCGTACATCCTAGGTCGTACATCGTAAGTCGCAAGTCGTACATTGTAAGTCGTCTACCCTTCCGGCCAATAAAACTCGCATACTTTCCTGAGATATTCTCCTTTTTTGGCCTTTGATGACAGATAAAGAGAAGCCCGGCAGCCCACCTCATAAGGACAATCCTGTATGATGGCGTCCGGCTTGTTGTCGCGATCAATATCGCCAAACCAGAGCAGGTCGACGGAAGGATTGGTTTCCGGAAATTCGGTTTTTACCCAGGGTGTAAGGTCTTGTGTGGCCATGGGTTCCGACATGTAATCCAGCAAGGTCAGCTGATAGTCGTAGATGCGCACAAAATTGTCTTCAAACCGGGCGCAGCCGGTAGCCGCCAATCCGTAAGTGGGCTTCACGAGGGTGTCATTCATGTCGTTGCCCGGATAGATGGAGAGTTGGCTGCCTGGGCCGAGAGCTTTGGAGAAGAACATCTGATTGGGGTCGAAAACACCCAGCGGACCACAGTAGCCGGTGCTGAGTGGCGTGTGGCTGGCAATCAGGAACTTGCTGGTTTCTTTTTGGTTGGTTTTTAATACTTTGATATTTCCTCCGAAAAATTCATTGGGTTCTTCTGCCAGCCGAACCTGCACTTTCCGAATTTCATCAGCAAAGGAGTCGCGGGCATAAACACCATACCAAAAAAGCGGTGAAACAGCGCGCATGTCGAACTGAGGCGTGTTTTCATAGTGTAGTTCGGTGGTGCCGCTCACGTATAGGTCGAACACCCAGCCGCTATGGTTTTTAGTACGCACTTTCAGCCAGCGGCCAAAGGGCGAATCCTGATCAGTGGTATCCAACTGGGTATATTGGCCATTGTTCCAAGAGTCCAGATATTGTAGAAGAGTGCCTTGAGACAGACTGGTAACTTTTTTGGAATTGGCATCGGGGGCTTCCCGAAGGTTCAGGGAGTTGGCCGTAACTACCAGTTCTTCCTGGTAAAAAGCGGCGTTTTGAGCGCACAGGGAGCTAAAGAGAAATGCGGAGAACAGGATGAAAATCGGTTTCATATGAGTGGGTGATTATGTGTTTTGGTGTTTTAGTGTTTCGGTGTTTTAGTGTTTTGGAGTGCTAGTTATTGCAGTTCCATTACTTCAATGCCAAACAGGCCTATTTGGATGGGGAGCATGATAACATCGCCTGGTTTGCTGAGGGGGAAGTATGCCTGTTTTTTGTATTGAAAACGGATTGTTTTCCCTGCATCTTTTACCTGGAGTTTCCAGCCGGTGGGTTTTAGTTTTTCGCCTTTTAGGATGCCATATCCTGAGGCGTAGAAAGCTGTTTCTGCCACAAACTCAAAGGATCGTGGCCGTGGGCTGCCAAGACCTCTGTTTATCAGGCTTCCGAAAAGCGGTGCGAACAACAGGCTGAACACAGAAATAAGCAAAATCTCTGGCAAATGTCGTTCCAATGGGCTGAACCGCTCCCGATTTTTCCACAACAAAAAGCCTGTTAGTAGCGCCATGGCCAGCATTGACCCAATCACCAGCCATTTTACGCCAATGGTATTCGACAAAAAACGGAACTCCCGCACGTAAAGCCATACGAGCAGACCAATAACGAGGACCAGCAGTGCAGCAAACAGACGAGGGCGCATAAGTTATATTTCATACTTCCGCTCCAGGGCCTGCATCAGGCGCTCGGGAAGTTCTTCCCGGCAGGCGGACTGGTAATCCTGAAAGGAGCATGGTACCAGTCGGTGGCGGTCATGTTTTCGATGGGTGGCTATGGGCACCTGCATCCACCAGCGACCGCTTTTGACGCTTTTCCAGAAGGTGAGTTGGTGGTTCAGTTTTCGGAATGCCACAACATATTCGGTGAGTCCGGTAGTAGAGGCAGGGTAATCTCCTTTACGGTTGAACAGTCCTTCCAGCAGGTACCAGATCATTTGTGCGGCTGTTTGGGCTGTCAGTTGCTGCGCGTCGGCATCTGCCTTGTATCCGTAAATGCCAAAGGAGGTGAGTTTGTCGCTCATGCCGGCATAACGACAAAGCTGGCAGGCTTCTTCGGCAAAAAAACCGGACGGGGTGGGGGAGCTGACGGCCGGCGCTTCGCATTGTTTGAGGGCGTCGAGGTGGAAGGCCAGCAGGTCGGCGTCGCGCAGAACGGGTTCAGTTTCTTCCAGATTGGCGCGTGATTTTCCCAGACGTACCAGATCGAAGTGATTTTTGGTCAAAAACTCCAGGGCTTGCGGTGCTGTTTGATGTACTTGCAGGCCAATCTGGGAGAAATGAAACAACTGAGGGTGCCTGGGTTTAAGCAAGGGCTGGTAGATGCCATCGAGGTCGAACTTCTCGCTAATAGCCGCCAGATTGACCAATGCTTTGGCTTCCTGGTAGGCCAGAAACTGCCCTCTGGCCAGTTCATCTTTTCCGGCAATCACGATGGGGAGTACCTTCCCGCTCAATAATTCATAAAGTACAGGGATCAGCAAAGCCGTGTCGGCCTTGCGCAGATTGCCCAGGTCAGCCACGGCGCCTTTGGGGAAGGCATAAGCAGTGGCGTACAATTGTTCCCGAATGGCGTTGGATTCCTTTTCCCCTACTCCGATGATGGCAGCCTTTACCTTTTTCAAATCCGGAATTTCTCCACGGTTAAGCAGCAGGTTTTTACCCAGCGACCAATCGGGCCGGGCATCTGCCGCGTGTTTGCAAAAAGAGGCTGAAAGTGGTTTGAGCCAGTTTTGAAGCATAGCGCGGCGAAGGTAAGAAATATAACGATGTGACGGTAGACGGCTTACGGTGGACGATGTTATTTCAGGGTCCAGTTAAGGAAGGTATTCATTACTTCGGGCCAGTGAGGTTTTTGGTAGTCTGGTTGGCGGGTATTCGGGTTAACCGGGAAAAAATTGTGCTCCAAATGTAGATATCGTTTCAGGGTAAGGTTTTGTTTGCCCTCTTTGATAAAGAACAGGGGTATAAGATCGCAGAGGTCGGAAATCTGATCCTCCGTGCCATAGGCCAGATAAATGGGAATGTCGAGTTGCAGCCAGTCGTCGAAAAACCACTCTGAGAAGGTGTTCCAGGATTTGTACTCCGGGTGTATGGCCAGGGAATCCGGCTGATGTACTGTTTCGAAAAAACGGTAGTGTTCCTGCATGACCGAATCGGCCTTTTCCCAGGTAATTACTCCGCTTTGTGCATCCGTTCGGGCTTGCCGAATGAATTGATCCGCCCGCCCGAAGGGGTTGGCGGCAAAAAGACCCAATTGGGTAACTCCCGGGTACTGCCGGGCTATCTTGGAGGCTACCTTGGAACCCTGTGAGTGGCCGGCCACTACCAGTCGGGAGGAATCCACCCAGGGTTGTTTTTTCAAAAAATCCAGTACAGTAATTGCCCTTTGTACATACCGGTCGAGGTAATCGGCTTCCACATACGCCTGTGGGTAGGAATGGGGCTGATTCGGATCGGTGATAAACTGAAATTGCGGATTAACCTGGTTTTTACCTGCAATGGCGGGCACATGCGGCATGGAAATGACCACCACATGGTAGTGTTGCCGCAACAGGGGTAAATCAAAATTTCCTATGCCACCGCCCAACATATACAGGCCATAGGATTCGATTTCCACAAATAATGGCACCGGCAAAGAACCCTGGCAAAAAAGCAGAACGGGCTTGGTATGGGTAGTGGCAGTATCTGCCAGAATTAAGGAAATGGAATCCTGCGGGGTTTGGAGCTGGAAAAGCAGAGCCTGACGATTGATTAATTTCGGAGCGGACTGGGAGAATGTTGACGAATGCAGAAATAGCAGCAACAGGATTGCAATGAGGTGTTTCATACTTGGCAATGGTTAAAATCATGCCAAGGACAGGTCAAATCGTTCCAAGTTGCAGGAAAAGATCTTCCGTTTTCTCCCCGCCGGCCGTTGAGCGGGTACAACGACCGGCTGGAGAGTGCCTAATAGGATCTAACTATTGGCGGATTACTGTATCGTATATCAAGTATTCCCAGTACTTTAATGGATATTACGTATGCTTGGCCGATTTGGGTGTATTAGCCGTTTGTATTAGACGCCCTGTTCAAGCGCGCTACCATTATGCTTCATGTGCGATCAAAACTGTTGCAATTTTAGGGTGGTACGCATCAAACAGAAAGCGTAAAAAAAATAAAATTCTCGGTGAAAAAATATCAATATAAATAAATTTTGCTTTTGTATATAATTGATAGCCAAAATTTTAAATGAATTATTTTTTATTTTTTCCTCGTTGAAAATCTTGCCTATTTTTGCCCGGACCAATAGATGTTTGCCCATGAAATTGCTTCAATTGTTACGGATACTTACCCCGGCCGACCATAAAAACTTGGAGCGGTTTCTTCAATCCCCATACTTCAAGCCCTCTGATCGCTTTTTGCCGTTTTACCGCCAATTGAAGAAAAAATACCCTGATTTTGATTCGGAAAAAGAAGGTCTTATAAAGGTGTATCAAACCTGTTTTGGAAAAGAATCTTACTCGGATTCAAAGTTGTACAACCTTATGTCGGACATGGCCAGGCAACTGGAACGTTTTCTTACCGTGGAAGCGGCACTGGGTCCCGAGAATCTTCCCCCTACTGATTTAGAGGAACATTTGTTGATCACCTCTCTTGGCCGCCGAAATGCAGGTGCCTATTTTCGGGATGAGGCGGAAGCTTTTATCCAAAAACTGGAAAGTAAAAAAGCCAAAGGCCCGGAAGAATGGTATTTTCTTCAAAGTACTCAGGAACACGTTTCCTTTAATGCGGATACGCCGGTCAACGCAAAATATGGTCAGTATTTTTCCAATGCAGTCCATAATCTGCTTCTCTATACCTATACATCCTACCTCCGATACGCTGCAGAGTGGAAAAGTCGGGGGTTGTGGATAGGCAGGCAAGAGACACTGCCACATCTTGATTTTTTCCTGTCTGTTACTGGATCACAGGAGATTTTGGAAAAGTCGCCACTTCTCGAAATCTATCGAACCATCGTATTGACTTTTAAAGAGACCAATAGTCAACCTGACTTTGAGCTATTGGTTCGATTGTTTGAGCAGATCCAGGACATTGTACCCATTGATGACCGTAAAACGATAATCCGGCATATACTGAATTACGGCATCCGATTGATGTCGAAGGAGATGGCGATAGAAGCAGACTTATTTGAGATTTACCGCAAAGCAGAGGCCCTTGACATCCTGCTTGATCAGGGGCGCATGTCTCTTCCAAGTTTCATCAATGTTGTCCAGCTTGGCAGCAAATTGAAGGACTTTAGTTATGTGGAGGGGTTTATTTCAAGGGGAGCTGTCCATTTGGATGAGGAATGGCGCAAGCATGCGGTACAATTTGCACAATCAATAATCAGATACCATCAGGGTGAGCTGGATGCTGCGCAGGATTTTCTGACACCTGAAGTTTTTCGGATACCACGGCTGGAATTATTGCCGAGATTCCTTTTGGTCAGAATTGCCTTTGACAGATTTTTATTTCATGGAGATGATGACACCTTTCTCCTTGCTCAGTTAGACGCACTCGGTCAATTTGTAAAGAATAGGAAAGAGCTTTCCGAACACAAAATACAAGGAGCTCTGCAACTGATAAAAATGATTCGGGCAGTTGCAAAGGAGAAGGGAAAGCATAAAAGGGTGCCTGAAAAGGAGCGTAGTGCCCTGCTAAAGAAAGCGCAGGCCACTACGCCATTGGTTGACAGGATCTGGTTAATCGAACGTATTGAAAAGCTTTAGGATGTTTTGACCCGAAAAGCCGCGTCCTGGTTCATCATATTATTACGTCCTCCAACCCTAT
>JADZFI010000476.1 GCA_020850025.1 Saprospiraceae bacterium | reverse complement strand
GTCCGGTTTTTGCTGCAACAAGGTGAAAGAATCGAAATTCTTCCGGTTCAACCAAAGCACCAGGGTTTTGAACGTAGGCAGCTCGTTTTTGACGGTAAAGGACAACCACCAGTCGCTCGCATCTGCGCCGAAGGTGAGATACGGACTCTTGGCCGGCTCAAACAAGCGGGCGATGGAATCCGAACGAATCGCATCAAAATGAAGTACGTGCGCAGAATCGCGCAGGAGCTTGGGCGTGACGAGCGCCTGTGTGAAATCGGAATTAAGGATGGTAGTTTCCTGTGCCTGAATGTTCCAGGGTAACAGAAAGAGCATCCAGAGCCAAATTAACAAGCATCGGTTTCGGACACGGGGCGAATTTCCGGTCATAGTGTTGTCTTGGATAAAATGAAGTCGCGCCGAAGGGAAAGGGATTAAACTGTGATTAGCTATGATTTTTGTGAAGGACATGAACCATAAAACCCGAGACAAGATAGCATAATTGTTTTCATGTGAAAAAATACCGGAGGCCTATCTGGCGGAAAACACCCTCATTTGACCATGGTTATTGGCCAAAATCAGTACATTTTTACCAGATGCCTCCCTCAACCAGGCTACATCGCGCGCCTCCTGCACCGCCCATATTCCGGATTCCAGGTTAGCCACCCATTCATAAGCGCCCTTCCCGTCTCCCTTCAGCAGGCAACCGTTGGAAGCATCCACTCCGTAGGTTTCCGGCTCAAATCCGGTGTCATTGCCCGCCAGAAACAAATCGGCCAGGCCATCTCCCGTCAGGTCTGCGTGCAGGAGGGCGTAGACGGGCGCCATTTGTGCCTCCACGGGTAGAGAACGGGCAATGAATTTTCCGTTCCGGTTTTCAAACCAGCGGGTTTCCAGGGTGCGGGTGTCCAGAACCGTATGCGCCAGCAGGGATTTTTCCGAAAACAGCTGATTCACCGGTTTAGTCGCATACGGAGTGTACCTCGGATAGTTCTTTTTGATCAACGGCATTTGGGCCGCCAGTTGATCCCTGGAGGCCACCGGGTAATAGGCGCCCTCCCAGGGTGTGCACAGCAGCGGGTCCAGACTGCCGTTTTGATCCAGATCTGAAGCAAAAAGTCGCAAGGGTGCGCCTGGTGTGGCCCGGAACCGGGTGTTCAGGCCCACATTGCCGGCCAGGATGTCCACATCTCTGTCGCCGTCCAGATTGCTGGTCAGCACGCTTCTCCACCAGCCCTGGGTATCGGCCAGGCCGTTGTCTGAGGAATCCAGGTGCCATTTTTTGCCATCAAACCGCAGGATGCTCACCGGCATCCAGTCGCCCACGGCTATCAGCTCGGGTTTGGCGTCGGCGTTGAGGTCGGCCACTTGCAGGTCGGTGATCATGCCTAAGCGTTGTACTTCCGGCATTACCTCGGCGGTGACATCCCGGAAACTGCCGCCACCTTCATTGTGCAGCACCCGAAAACCCACCGGCTCGGGGAATTTACCCGGCACTGCCCTGCCGCCCAGCACCACATCCGGTTTGCCGTCTGCATCGTAATCCAGCACCGCCACACAGCTGCCGGAATGATCGGCGGCGGGCAGGGGCTGCGGACTTTGGCTGAAGTTGCCTTTTCCGTCGTTGAGGTAAAGCCGGTCCTGGTAAGAAAGCGGCTCATCGCCACCGCTCACCACGTACAAGTCCTGATCGCCGTCGGCGTCGGCATCTAAAAAAGCAGCGTCGGTATCTTCAATGGCCTGATCGGCCAGTAGGGCGGGCTGGAGCTGGTGGGTGAAGTTTCCATCCGGACGCTGCAGGTACAGGGCGCCGGACTGACCGGAGGCGCCGCACACAAAGAGGTCTTCGAGGCCATCGGCATTGAGGTCGGCCTGAGCCATGCGGGGACCTGTTCTGCTCAGGCGGTAGGGCAGCAGTTTTTGCCGGTCAAAATCTTCAAACGGATTTTCCTGATGCCGGAAATCCAGTCCGCTCGTGGCGGTGATGTCTGCAAAGAGTGTTGCCTCGCGGGGTGCTTCCGGACAAAGCCCGGGCTGTGCGTCGCGCCATTGGAGGGTAATGCGCTGGTTGGCCGGGAGGTTTTGCATGATTTGATGGCGATTGCCCGGCCAATCTATTTCAACTTTATCCACCTGTGTCAGGCTGCCCAGACCAATTTGAAAGATGGGTTCCACGCTGGAGTAAAAGCCGCGCACGTTGGTCATCTCGCCTGTGAAGAGGCGTTTTCCGCCCGCGTACACGCGCACGGTGGCGCCCAGGCCCGAGGGGTTTTGCGGCGGACCTGCACATTTGATCTGCAGCCAATGGTGAGCATTCAGGCCCACCGCTTTGTTTTCATACACCGAAGGCGGACTCTCCAGATTATTGGTGATCAGGTCCAGATCGCCGTCGTTGTCCAGATCGGCGTAGGCTGCGCCGTTGGAGAAGCCGCGCTGCGTGAAGCCCCAGGCTTCCGACACGTCGGTCAGTTGCAAGCTGCCGGTGTTTTGGAACAGGTAATTGTGCGAGGGGACGGAAGGCATCAGGCCCACGTATTGCTCGAAATCGGCAAAGCGACTCTTGTTGACTCCGCCGCTGCGGTTGATGCTGTCGGCCGTGTAGAGGAAGAAATCCAGGTCGTTGAGGTCGCGTTTTATGCCGCTGCTGATGAAGAGGTCGCACCAGCCGTCGTTGTCGTAATCGGCCAGCAGCGGCGCCCAGCTCCAGTCGGTGGCGTACATGCCGGCCAGGCAGCCGATTTCCGAGAAGCTGCCGTTGCCGTTGGCCATTTGCAGGGTATTGCGCATCACCTGCCGCCCGAATCCACGCTCGCGCATCTGACGGTCGCGCTCGAGGCTCATGGTGCTCATCAGCTGCCGCCGCCGGGGCCAGGCCTCGGCCAGCATGTCGAGCGATACCAGATCGGCCAGTCCGTCGCGGTTGAGATCGGCCAGATCGGCGCCCATGGTGTGGTTGGAGGTATGGCGGAACCAGGCATCCGCCTGATCTTCGAAGCGACCGTTGCCGAGGTTAATGTAGAGGAAGTCCGGCATTACAAAATCGTTGCCTACGAACAGATCCGTGCGCCCGTCGTGGTTGACATCTGCCGCCAGGGTAGACAAGCCAAAGGCCCGGTTGCGCAGGCCGGCCTGGGCGGTGACGTCTGTGAAACGGCTGCCGTCGTTGCGGTAGAGGCGGTCGGATTCGTATTCGTCTTTGGGCGGCTGTGCGCGCGCCGGACCGGCAGTGTAGTCTAAGTTGTTGATGTTTTTGAAATCAACCGGATGATTCACCACGTAGCAGTCCATATCTCCGTCCTGGTCGCAATCAAAGAAATTGGCGTGCTGTGAAGCCGATAGATCATCCAGCCCATATGCCGCCGCCGATTCGGTGAAAGTGTTATTGCCCTGATTGACCAGCAGCAGGTTGCGGCGTTCCGGCAGGGCCGTGAGCCAGGTGCGGCACACGTAGAGGTCCTGGCGGCCGTCGTTGTTGATATCCACCACGGTAACGCCCGTTTTGAGTCCGCTGAACGCTGCCACCCCGGAGCTTTCCGAAATGTCTTCAAACTGGAGGCCACCTTTGTTCAGGTATAAGCGGCAGCCTTGCAAGCGGGCGGTAAAGAAGAGGTCTTGCAGGCCGTCGTTGTTCACATCCAGCACGGCTACTCCGCCGCCGTTGTAGATATAGGGATCGGCGATGAAGTTATAGCGGTATTCTTCCCTGATATTGGGCACAAAGCGGATGCCGCTGCGTTCGGGGGGCAGCAGCTCGAAGCGGGTGGTGGGCGGCTGGGCGGTTTTGGCCGTTTTTTCAGGGGCAAAACGAGGGTCTGAGCTGCAGGCGGAGAGCAGGGGCAGTGTGATAAAAAGAGCAAGCCGGTTTAGGCGCATGAGGTGTTGGTTGTGGGGGTGAAAATAGGGAGAATGGGGAAATGGGGGCTTTTTTGGGTGATATGGAAAATTTTTTTAATTTTTTTGGAGGAATGTTTGGCGGTTTGGGGCAAGGGATTACTTTTGTGCTTGTAATTTGTGAATGTAAAGAAATAGAGAGGGGTAATTAGGGGTATTTTCACGAGATAATTGCGGAAATGAACGGATAAGAATGAGTACTTTTAGGTTACATGAAAGAGGTATTTGTAGGTAGAAGTTAGGTAATTTTCAATTCTTTGTAAAAAAACCTCTTCATAGATTCACTGTCATTTGATCTGGTAGTTGCGACTGGCGGCCATGTGCTTAGAGCGCTAAGCGAAATGCTGGTTTCGTTTGTGGGGTTATTGGGGATGTTTTGGATCAAGCTGTAGCCCTGGTAGCTTTGGAGGAACTGGAGGGAAAATTGGGCAAAAAATACCCCCCCCAGAAGTGGCAAACTGGAGGCGTGGTTGGGAGCAGCTTAGCATTATGTTTGAGTTCGGAGCTGAAATCAGGAGACTTATCTATACGACGAACACCATTGAAGGACTCAACAGACAACTGAGGAAAATCACCAAAACCAAAGGGGCGTTTACCTCCGAAGAGGCACTTAAAAAACTCCTCTTTGTCGCAATCAATAATATTACAAGCCAATAAATCATGTCCACTATGGCTTGGAATAGTATCTATTTGCAACTCGAAATTCATTTTAACAACAGAATCACTTAATTCAAAAGATTTGATTGACACAGTTTTCTGAACACTCTCGCAGTCAATTTCTTTAAAGCTAAGAATCAAACTAAAATTTCAAAATAAATCAACAAAATGCAATCCAAGATGAAATTACAACTTCAACTTCTATTATTAATTTATTGCCTATTCTCCTCTGTTTTAAATGGGCAGTCGAATACCGAACAGTTTTCGGATGAACTTCGCAGACGAATTGATGCAGCAAGGCTTTGTTGCATGAATCTTGTTCGAAGCCGGTTTTTCCCTATCCCATTTAGGCCTCAAGCGACTTTTACAGATTTAGGAGCGGCTATTTGAATAAATTTGTTCAGAACCGCAGTCTTAACTGCTGC
>JADZFI010000475.1 GCA_020850025.1 Saprospiraceae bacterium | reverse complement strand
ATCTTGAATGGTATCCTGTGCTTTACCTGGGTGGCCCAAGGCAAGCGGGTAAAACAACGCTTCTGAAAAGCCTGTTTCCTTCATTCCCCTACGTAAGCCTGGAAGATCCGGATGTCCTGTTGTTGGCTACGGAGGACCCAAGGCGATTCCTGAACTCATTTCCTGCTGGAGCCATTCTGGATGAGGCACAAAGGGCGCCTAATCTGTTTTCTTATTTGCAGACAAAGGTGGATGGAGACAAGTCGTTGAAGTTTGTTTTGTCGGGCTCTCAAAACTTCTTATTGATGGAAAAGATCACCCAGTCGTTGGCAGGCAGGGTGGGTATTTTAAATCTTCTCCCATTTTCGCTCAAGGAGGTTTCCGGTGTTATGGATACAAAGGATATGGAGGAAGTGATTTGGAGAGGTGGGTATCCGGCCTTGAATACTTCGAGTGTTCCTCATGAAGTCTTTTTCAATAACTATGTGCAGACATACCTGGAACGCGATGTGCGGACCTTGAAAAATGTAGGTGATTTAACCTTGTTTACGCGGTTTATGCGACTCTGCGCCGGCAGGATAGGTCAGCCTGTCAACATGTCCAAACTGGCCGCAGATACAGGAGTGGCAGTCAATACGATCAAGTCGTGGCTTTCCGTGCTGGAAGCCTCCTACATCATCTATATGCTTCCGCCCTATTACCAGAATTTCAACAAAAGGCTTACAAAATCGCCGAAAATGTACTTTTTCGACAGTGGGCTGGTTTGTTATTTGTTGGGGATCCGGGAGAGTAACCAGTTAGGAACACATCATTACCTGGGCAACATTGTGGAGAATTACATAGTTACTGAACTATATAAAAAGCGAACGAATCTGGGACAAAAACCGGCATTTTGGTTCTGGCAGGACCACAAAGGGAATGAGGTGGATTTACTGGTGGAGGAGGCTGGTAAAATTAAGGCTATTGAAATAAAGGCAAGCCAGACCTATAACACACGCATGTCTGCCAACCTCCAGTTCTGGAAAAATCTGCCCCAATCAGTAGAAACCAGCCAATACCTGGTGTATGCGGGGCCTCACCACATGTCTATGGAGACCGGGGAGCTTATTCCCTGGAAAGAGGCCATTGATACTTTGTGATAGATTTCCTGAAAAAATGATTTGGGGTACACGACCCGAAACCTTGGTCGCGTACCCCAAATTACCCTTACCGGAAATCCGCAATTTAGTCCTGCGCGGGCTTCGACAACTTCAAATATTGCAGGAACTCGTTCTTTTTCGCTTCGTTGTGGAAGGCGCCGCCATAGTAAGCGGTCACGGTGCTGCTGTTCACATCCTGAATACCGCGGGAAGAAACACAGAGGTGTTGCGCATCAATTACCACCGCCACATCATCTGTGCCTAAAATCTGGGATAGTTCATGGGCAATTTGCATCGTCAGGCGCTCCTGCACCTGCGGACGCTTGGCAAAGTATTGCACAATACGGTTCAGCTTTGACAGACCGATCACCTCACCGCTGGAAATATACGCCACATGCGCCCGACCAATGATGGGCACAAAGTGGTGCTCACAGTTAGAGTAAAACGTGATGTCTTTTTCCACCAGCATTTCACGGTATTGATACTTGTTTTCGAACAAAGCCACTTTAGGCTTGTTTATTGGGTTTAATCCGCTGAAAATCTCCTGCACATACATTTTGGCCACGCGTTTAGGCGTGCCGCGCAGGCTGTCGTCAGTCAGATCCAAACCAAGCGTGAGCATGATCTCCCGAAAATGCGCCTCAATTTTGGCCATTTTTTCTTCGTCAGAAAGCTCAAAAGCATCCGGGCGGAGCGGCGTTTCCAGAGAGGTCATGTAGTGCTCGTCGCCGATTTCTTCATCGGAGAGCAGCAAGGTCTGGTTGAATATGGATGGAGGATTGGACATGATAAGATTGGTTTGTGCGAGTATTGAAAAGTATAGGTATAACCTGTTTAAGGATATTTTGTTTAATTATTTTGCGGCTATTGTTTAATTATATTAAACAAAATATTCTAAATGAAGCTTGCCACTACGTTGCCGGAACTTTGAATATGTCATTTCCGTTTACTCTTTAAATGGCGGTAAACACTCCTAATGGTCTTATTCAGGCCATTATTTAAACCCTGAAAATTAATTCAACCCAACATGGGACATCAGATTAGTGCTTACAAAATATCCGATAAAAAAAAGGAAGTCGCTTCTATCGGACGTTCAGGTTTCAGTCCTCATGGCATCGAAATGTACCTTGCCTTGAACTGCATTGAATTTTACGCTGGATCAAACGGTATCGGCGCAGAAAGGGAGTTCACTAAAGAACAGCCGTACGCAGCAATGGATTATTTTGAAGACGTTGAAGAACTGGATTACGAACGGGCATTTATCTCCGCCTGTCTGGATAATATCGGAGAGATGAGACTATACTAATAAGTTTCTATTAAGCCATCTTCGCATCATCCCTCCGTCCATCGTCCACCGTCCCATCGTCCATCGTCCCCCGTCTACCGTCTACCGTCACCCAGGTATGGCCGCAATCAGTTTCTGAACATAGGGTCGTTCCGGGCGGTGGTAAATGTCCTCGGGGTAGCCCAATGCTTCCATCCTGCCCTGGTTCATGATCATGAGCCGGTCGCACATTTGTTTGATGACGCTTAAATCGTGGGAGATGAACAGATAGGTCAATCCGAATTTTTCCCGCAGATCCATCAGCAGGTTGAGCACGGTGGCTTGAACAGACACATCCAGAGCCGATACCATCTCGTCGCAAACCAGGAATTTGGGCTCCAGGGCCAGGGCGCGGGCCACGCAGATGCGTTGGCGCTGACCACCGGAGAATTCGTGTGGATAGCGTTGATAATGATCCGCTTTTAAGCCTACGGTTTCCAGCAGATCAATGGTCTTTTGTTTTCGGGCAGCGTCATTCCCGAAGAGTCTGTGCACTTTCATGGGCTCCAGAATGGCCTCCCCAATGGTCATTTTTGGATTTAGGGAGGCATAGGGATCCTGAAATACCACCTGTATTTCCTTTCTGAAGGGGCGGAACTGATCATCGTTCATGGTGAGCAGGTTCTGACCTTTGTAAAGTATCTCGCCGGCATGGGAATCTGTCAATCGGGCAATGGTTCTGCCCAGGGTGGTTTTTCCGCAGCCTGATTCTCCGGCCAATCCAAAGGTCTCTCCCGGATACACTTCGAAGCTGATGTCCTGCACCGCGTTGGTCCATTCCGTCGTTTTTCCCCACCAATTCTTTTGTGCCGGATAGCGCACTTGAAGTTGTTTGACTTCCAACAAGGGCGTCTGTGCCCTGAGTTGCTCCTGCCGTTGCCGGTCTTCTTGCTCGCTTATTACCCGGGCATCAAAATGCCCATGCTCCAGAAAATCAGGTACGGTCGGTAAGCGCCAGAGTTTGTGCTTCAATGATGGGCGACAAGCCACCAATCCCTTGGTGTAAGGGTGCGTGGGGTTTCTGAGCACCTGTTCCACCGGCCCTTCTTCCACTACCTTGCCCTGGTGCATGACGAGCACGCGGTCGCAGATCTCGGAGATAACACCCAGGTCGTGGCTGATGAACAACATGGACAAGCCGGTTTCCTCGCGCAATTCGCGCATCAACTCCAGTATGGCTTTTTGGACGGTTACATCCAGTGCCGTAGTAGGTTCATCGGCAATAAGCAAATCCGGGTTGCAGGACATGGCCATGGCAATCATGACCCGTTGTTTTTGCCCGCCGCTGATCTGGTGCGGATAGGCATTGAAAATGCGCTCGGGATCAGGCAGTCTTACCTTTTCAAACCAGGTTAAGGTCTGTTTTTTCGCCTCCTCAAAGGATACCTTCTGGTGCAACTGGATGGCTTCCGTTACCTGATGCCCGCAGCGAAACACCGGATTCAGGGAGGTCATCGGCTCCTGATAGATCATGGCAATCT
>JADZFI010000474.1 GCA_020850025.1 Saprospiraceae bacterium | reverse complement strand
CCAGACCTCAGTCTGATGGCCACTGATGTGCAATGCGGCAATCAAGCTGGCGGCTCCATGGCAGCTATCGTGAGCAACGGTACCGCTCCGTTTTCCTACCAGTGGCTTCCCGCGGCAGAAGACACGTCCGTATTAAAAAAACTTCCTCCCGGCCAATATGCACTTACCATTTCGGATGCCAACGGCTGTCAGGATTCTGCATCGGCTAACATCCTGTTGTTGGGTGCGCTTACCCTGGCCGTAGATGGGCAGCCCATTCCCTGTTATGGACAAACCGGCTGGCTTTCGGCTACACCGGCCAATGGAGCGCCACCGTTCTCCTGGCAGTGGTCGGGCTGGAGCGGCACGGATTCGCTGGCACAGCCCCTTATTCCTGGCCAATACGCCGTCACGGTGGCAGATGCTTACGGATGTACTGCATCCTTTACATACCCGGTTCTTACACAACCGGATTCCATGTACATAAGCACAGGAAGCACGCCGCAAACCCAGTCCAGCCCACCAAATGGAACGGCCCTGGTTACCACGATTTCTGGAGGCACCTTTCCCTTTGAATATGCCTGGCATACCCTGGAAACATCCCAGACCATCACCGGACTGGAAGCCGGCACTTACACCGTTACGGTTTCCGACAAAAATGGATGCACCGCTACAGCAGAGGTGGTGGTGGAACTCATGGTTGGCGCCGGGGAGGCCAACCAGCAGGCCCTCCTGCTGTACCCCAATCCGGCAGGGGAGTGGGTGCAACTGCTGCTGCCAGCCGGCAAGTGGCAATGGGTATTAATGGATGCCGGTGGAAAACAACTCCGCACAGGCGCCACTGAGCGCGAACAGACCCTGTTAGATCTCAGCGAACTAGCCTCCGGCGCCTACGTACTGCGCGCCTGGAATGGGCAGCAAACCTGGGTGGGAAGGGTTGTGAAGCAATGAAACTGAGGAGGAAGATGCCGCAGATTTTTTGGAACACGGATTAACGGATTTTGCCTTTAAGGCTCCCCGAAATCCCAAGCCGAACGCCTTCTGCGAAAATCTGCGGCCCATCTGCGAGATCTGCGGGAAAAAATCTGTGTGAAATCTGTGCAAAAAATCCGTGTAAAATCTGTGCGAAACCAAAATCTGCGGGAAATCTGTGCGAAACCAAAATCTGCGGGCATAAATCACCCCCGTTTAGCCTTTTCCCAGATCACGCTCTGCTTACCACGCATCAGCCGAACGAAACCGGCATACATGGCCCAGTTCATCAGGCAGAAATAATAGGGAATGAACAACGCTTTAACCTTCAGTTTGCGTTGCTCCAGCAGCCATCCAGCCAATGCGGCCAGATAAAAAAGTATTTGTCCGCCGAGCAGAACTTGGTACAAGAGCTGTCCCTCTGCTGCCAGCAATAGGTTTACGATCAACAAAGCAGGCAGCAGCAAAGGCGCCAGCGTCCATCGAAGCACGCGGTGTGAGATATATTGAAAGCTCAACAGTCCATAGCGCAGCGGATTGAGCAGCGGCGCCAGTCGGACCACCGCCTGGAGGCCTCCTGCAGCGATGCGCACTTTGCGTTTCATCTCTTCGGCTACCGAGGCAGAGGAACTTTCTGCGGCCCAGGCATTGGGTTCATAGGCCACCCTGAATCCTTTCTGCGCAATACGCATGGTCATATAAAAATCTTCTACCAGAGTGTCGGGCGGTACCGGCTCGTAACACCCGGTGCGTATGGCAAACAGCTCGCCGGCTGCCCCCACCACCGTCCAGAGCTCCGCATCCCATTTCTTGAGCAAACTTTCGTACTTCCAGTAAATGCCCTCCCCGGCGCTGCTGGCATGGTCTTTTTCCGACATCGCGATACGTTTCTCTCCCGCTACGGCGCCTACCTGAGGGTCGTTGAAGTGCTTCACCATGTATAGCAGCGCCTCCCGGTTGACAAACGTGTTGGCATCTGTGCTCACCACAATCGGGGTTTGAACCTGCGCCATCGCCCGTTGGAAGGCCGCAATTTTCCCACAGCGCTCAGGTTGATGCAGTAACTGCCACTCAACATCCGGCGGATAGGGATACTGACGAACAATATCGGCAGTATGATCATCAGAGCCATCTGTGACGAAACAAAAGCGGATTAACGGGCGAGGGTATTCCAGTGCGAGTGAGTTCTCAATTTTCTGTCGGATCCAATCCTCCTCATTGTAAGCGCATACCACGAACGTGACGGCGGGCAAGGGCTGATCCTCCCGGGGCACAAGCGGAAAAAGTAGCCGCTTGAGACGAACCAGCACCCACAACACCAACCCATACCCGAGGTAAGCGTAAAGGATGATGGCCAGCCCTATCCAGAAAATGAGTTCAAGCACGCAGGGTTAATTTTGCAGGGCAAAGGTAAAACGAGGTAACGCTGAATGAAACTTTTGTTGCCAAACCTCTGGTCTGAATGAGGAATAAGTCGGAAGGATACATTTATATATTTGGTATGTCCCAGGGGTAGTTACTTCAACTAAATATTAATCAGTATTTTATCTGTAATGTTTTATTTGAATTTGATTACGCCATCAATTTGGTCGCCCACCCGACGAACTCACAGTGTTGAAATAACCCCAAACGGCATTATCTTTGTTTCAGTAAAGCAGTACGTTTGCTGTAATCCTTCCTCCCCGCATTTCGACCTGACGTTTTCCCCGGCGTCTGTCAATGATCTTATCCAGGGAAAACTAATCCTTCAATATCTGAAGCATAGCATAGAACACCGGCAGGCAACCGCCGGGGCCTCTTTGTTTATTGACCGAAACCGATTACACCATGACCAGACGTTTACTCCTGGTGGAGGACCATGAAGATTTGCGCCGCACCCTCGGCTGTTACCTTTCTCAATGTTTCACAGTGCTGAGCGCAGCCAACGGGCTGGAAGCACTGACCCGACTGAGTAAAGGAGAATTCCCTGATATTATTGTGACCGACTCGTCCATGCCTGAGATGGATGGAGCGACTTTGCTTTACCAGTTGCGCTCCAGCGGACTTTGGTCAGATATACCCGTGCTGGTGCTGGGCGCTGCAAACGATGATGCCGAGCGGTTGCGCTTTAAACAACTTGGAGCGCATGCCTACTTCCCCAAGCCCTTTAGCCCGGGCCTTCTTCAGGAAAAAATCCTGGATTTACTGGACTGAACCAGTCCGACAGGCCAGGAACAAACCAACAAACACCGATTAGCTCATCATAATCATGCTTCCCAATTTACAACCATCCGATTACCCCCTTGCTACGGCAAGAGAAATCCTGCTTGTCGGGTTCGATCAGGGAATTGAGTACAATATTCTTGAGGCGCCCGTGCAGGGTGGTTATTTCCATTTTGCCAGGGAAAACAACGGTTTTTCTGCTTTTCGGTGGCTGGACGAACGCGTAGAGAGTCTGACCACATTTCATCTTCCTTATGCCGTTCTGTGCCACGCCGACTGGTTGATACAGGATCAATTCAGACTGGTGCAACAAATGGCCGCTCATCCCAGTCTCAACACCGTTCCATTTATTGTTTTTTCGGAAAAGGATAGTCCGCCAGACAAAAAATTGCTGTTGACAAAAGGCGTTGATGATTGTTATACCATTCCAATTGACTGGCGTCAACTGGAACAGCGCCTGGAGTTTTTGAACCAGTTCAAACCTTATTTCCTATCGGCAAAGTCTGAAACCAGGAACGAAAATTTCAGCCTGAAGATTCCATGGTCCAAACGAATGCTGGATGTTGTAGGCGCTTCAATGGGTATTTTGCTCACCAGCTGGATTTGGTTTCCGGTGATGATGGCAATTTGGCTGGAAACCCGCGGTCCGGTTATTTACAAGTCCAAAAGAGCAGGGTATGGATACAGGGTTTTTGAATTTTTAAAATTCCGGTCCATGTACGATCGGGCAGAGGATCACCTGCAGGAAGTGGAGCATTTGAACGAGTATCAGATGCCTTATCTGAACCAAAAACCAGTTTTTGTGAAAATTGCCAACGATCCGCGCATTACCCGGGTAGGCCGGTTCATTCGAAAATACAGTATTGACGAATTGCCACAACTCATTAATGTATTGAGAGGAGATATGTCGCTCGTGGGCAACCGGCCTTTGCCCATTTACGAGGCGGAGGCGCTTACCCGTGATGAATGGAGCGCGCGTTTTCTGGCGCCGGCGGGCATTACCGGACTCTGGCAGGTAACCAAACGCGGAAGGCCGGACATGACCGTGGAAGAGCGGGTCCTGCTCGATGTAGATTATTCCAGAAGGCCGTATTCCCTCTGGGACGATCTTAAGATCATTATGCAAACGTTTGGCGCATTTATCCAGCAAGAGGATGTATGAGTACGAAAGTCTCCATTATCACCCTGAACTATAATGAAACCCCCACTACCTGCGCTTTGCTCGACAGCATCAGGCGGCAGTACTACCGGGATGTGGAGGTGATTGTGGTGGACAATGCCAGCAGGGAAAATCCGGAGACCATTTTCCGGGAACGATATCCGGAGGTTCAGTTTATTCGAAGCAAGGAGAATCTGGGTTTTGCGGGGGGCAATAACCTGGCCTTGCCCTTGGCTACAGGCGATTATTTATTTTTCCTGAATAACGACACCGAACTCGCACCGGACTGTATCCAGCAAATGGTGGATTTTCTGCAAAACCGCCCCAAGGTTGGCCTTTTAAGTCCTTTGATCTGCTATTTCCCGGAGCATCAACTGCTGCATGATCCCAGCTCCCTGCCACTCATTCAATATGCCGGAATGACTCCTGTTTCGGCCTTAACCGGCCGTAACGAAACCATTGGCGCCCGTACCCGCGATCGCGGCCAGTTTGCCCTTCCACGTGAAACAGCGTATGCCCATGGCGCTGCCATGATGATGCCCCGGAAGGTGCTGGAGCAGGTAGGGGCCATGTGGGAAGGGTATTTTATTTATTACGAAGAACTGGATTGGGCAGAACGTGTTCGAAGAGCAGGATTGGAGGTCTGGATAGCGCCGGGCGCCCGGGTGTGGCACAAAGAAAGCCTCACCATCGATAAAATGGGGCCGGTTAAAACCTATTACATGGCCCGCAACAGGGTATTGTTCATGCGCAGACAGCGCCGCGGACCCGGGCTTTGGGGCTTTTATGGCTACCTGGGCCTGGTCATTACCCCAACAAGTATTCTTCGACTCCTGAAGGATGCCGGCCGCTGGTCGTTGATCAAAACCTACTTTCAAGGTGTCTGGTCAGGACTTACCACTAAACTGAACCATTCATGACCTGGATACTTTTGTTGTTGTATGCAGGGCTGTTAGCCCAGTTGTGCTATCCGGCACTGGCGGTAATACTGGCTCAGTGGCGCAAACAAAAGGCGCCAGTTTCTGATAAAAGCACCCCGGTTCGTTTTGCCTGTATCATTACGGCTTACCGGAATATTGACATAGCCCGACCATTGGTGGAGTCGCTGTTGCAGCAAACCTATTCCAATCACAGGATCTATCTGGTGGCAGATGCGTGCCCTGACTTTGATTTTGGCGTACGCGATGAGCGCTATTTGACGCTCATCCCGGATCAACCCTTGCATTTGAAAATAAAAAGCATTCAATATGCCATGGATCGACTGGTGGAGCAGCCGGATTATGTGGTGATTTTTGATGCAGATAATGTTGCTCATCCGGATTTTCTTGCTGGATTGATTCCCTGGATAAAAGCCGGATTCTCCTGCGTTCAGGGCAGGCGTACGGCCAAAAACCTGGATACCAGCTATGCTGCACTCGACAGCCTGGGCGAGCATTATAAAAATTACCTGGAACGGGAGGTAGCCTTCCGGCTGGGCTCTTCAGCAGTGATCAGCGGCTCGGGGATGGCTACTGAATATTCGCTTTATAAGGCTTATTTGGAAAGTGACGAAGTTCAGCAGGGGCAACTGCAGTGGAAAAAGATGTTGCAGGAAGATAAAATTCTTCAAAATTTCCTGTTGCGGCAAAATGAACGCATCGCTTATGCCCGGCAGGCGGTGGTGTATGATGAAAAGGTGCGCAGCGGAGAGGCGGTGGAGACACAGCGAAGCCGCTGGTTGTATTCCTATTTTCAAAACATCCCGAACGCTCTCGGCCTGGTATGGCGTGGCCTGTTGGGGGGCAGTTTCAATCAGGTTTATTTCGGGGCCATTACCCTGGTATTGCCCTTGTTCATTCAGGTGGGTCTTGCCGGGATATGCCTGCTGACGGCTTTATTCTGGTCGCCGGTCTGGGCGCTGTGGCTTGCTTTGGGCCTGGTGATATTCGCGACAAACCTGTTATGGGTATTGCATCTTGATGGCGCACCCGGGAAGGTTAAGCGGGTGGTTTGGCAGGCTCCCCAATTTATTCTCCGGCAGGCGAAGGCATTGTGGAAAATGCGGGACCCGAACCGGAATTTCCGGCATACGGAGCACAGCAAAGTAGTGAATGTGGAAAATGTGTTGCAGGAAGGAAATAAAGATCAATGATGGTATCGCCACCTTGATTGCAAGCTCAGCATTTGGTGGCGCCGCTCTTTTGTCGTTCGTGCAGGCAGGTAAAAAAATATTTGTTAAAAAATACCAGGTGAGCCAACCAAAAGGTTTGGCATTGCGTATAGTATAGTAAAAAAAGTTTGCAAAATTTTTGGTTTTGCCAATTTATTCACTTTACTTTGACCCAATTAAAAAAGGAGGTTCGCCATGACAACTAAACGTATTTCCATTGCATTTGTCCTCCTCACCCTCTTTTTGTGGCCTGTGTTTGCACAAACAACGGCTACCAAAACTTTCACCCGCGCTTTTAATACGGATGGAAAAGATCTGCTCAGGCTGGAATTGCCTGGGGAAGTAGATCTTAAGGTGTGGGATAACCCAAGCGTTCGCCTTGAAATCAGTGTGAGTCTGCCTATTGGTAATGGGCCTATGCTCAACGAATTGGCCAGTATTGGTCGGTACAACCTGAATTCAAAAACCGATGCCAACGTTCTCGTAATTGATGCGCCTAACATGCAAAAGCAGCTTAAGGTGAAAGGTCAGGACTTAAAGGAGAATGTCACATTTGTGGTGTACGTTCCCAAAAAGATGGAGGTTCAGATTACGCCACCAGTAGCTGTGCTGGCCGACGCTAAAAAATAGCATACACCTAATACCCTACAATTTTCAGTTTGGATTAAACAACTTGCCTGGACGTATCTGCGTTCAGGCATTTTTTTCTTTGGCGGATTGCGCCGAACTTTGCCACAAACTTTCTGCCACCATGCGCCAATGCTGTATATTACTATCCTTAATCCTGGGGTCCATCACAGGGCTGCACGCCCAGATGGAAAAAACCATGTACCAGGTTTTTGAGGTAGACTCCGCACAAACCATTCAACTGGATATAACAGGAGAGTATCACATCGAAAAATGGGCCGGCAATTCCATTCTCGTAGAAACTACCATTCAACTATGGGATGCCAATAAGGAAATACTCGGCCATCTCATTAAAGAAGGTCGCTATGACCTTATAGCCGACTCTACCTCCGATCCACACCCAAGGGATGTGCGGATCTATACCAAATACATTGATCGAAAACCACTCAAACGCCGGGATGGCCAAAAATGCCTCGAAATAGCCGTTTCCAAAATATTCGTCCCGGATACCTTCCTCATTTCTGAAGACCGCCAGCGGTTAACCAGGAAGGAACGGTAGACGGCTTACGGTGGACGGCTTACGGTGGACGGCCTACGGTAGACGGCCTACGGCTTAAGGTAAGCCGTTCACCGTAAGCCGCCCACCGTCCACCGTAGGCCGTCCACCGTCCACCGTCCACCGTTCACCGTAAGCCGTCCACCGTCATACTATGCCAAAAATAGTTGAGCTCGTTCTTTTGCCGAATGAGCGTGAAAATCAACCTTTGATACTACAAAAAGCTGCCCGGTTGGCTCATTTAAAGCCTGAGCAGGTGTCGCATATTGAAGTGCTTAAATCGTCGCTGGATGCGCGTTCCCGACAGGCGGTGTTTCGGGTGAGAACGGAGGTGTATGGGCCAGGAGAGGTGTATGTACCAGAGCCTGCTATTCTGGACGGATTCAAGCCTGTAGATGGTAAAAAAAAGGTTGTGGTGGTAGGAGCGGGTCCTGCAGGGTACTTTGCAGCGCTGGAGTTGTTGGAGCTGGGTATCAAGCCCATCGTGCTGGATCGCGGCAACGATGTGCAACTGCGCCGGCGCGACCTGCGCGCTATTCAACAGTTCGGTGAGGTGAATCCGGATTCCAACTATTGTTTTGGAGAAGGGGGCGCCGGAACTTATTCCGACGGGAAATTATACACCCGGTCTGTGAAGCGAGGGAATGTGTATAAATCCCTCAAACTGCTGGTGGAGCATGGCGCTAAAAGCGATATCCTCATCGAGGCGCATCCGCATATTGGTTCCAATAAATTACCTGGCGTGGTGCAAAACATACGTCAAACCATCCTGCAATATGGTGGTGAAGTGCATTTTGCCCACCGGGTGGTGGATTTTATCCTGCAGGATCAAAAGATCATAGGCGTAAGAACGGAGCATGCCGGCGCCGGCGCCTCCGCAGAATGGCCGGCCGATGCAGTGATTTTGGCCACCGGACACTCTGCACGGGATATTTACCGGCTGCTTCATGCTAAAGGCATCCTGATAGAGCCAAAACCCTTTGCCCTGGGCGTTCGGGTGGAACACCCACAGCCATTGATTGACAGCATACAGTACAAACAAGCCCGGCGGGAAGACGAACTTCCAGCCGCCAGCTACAGCCTGGTATGTCAGGTGGGCGGCCGCGGGGTCTTTTCTTTTTGTATGTGTCCGGGCGGACTGATCGTGCCCTCTGCCACCGCCCCCGGCGAAATCGTGGTGAATGGCATGAGCATGAGCCGGCGCGATTCGCCCTTTGCCAATTCCGGCATGGTGACCTCCGTAGAGCCGGAAGATCTGGCTCCCTGGGCAAAACACGGGGTGTTCTCTGCCATGGAATTCCAGGCCGAGGTGGAACAACGCCTGTTCACTGCCGGCGATGGCAGCCAAAAAGGTCCGGCCCTGAGGTTACCTGATTTTATCGCGGGTAAATTGTCGGCCGATCTGCCTAAGAGCTCCTACATCCCGGGCTTGTATCCGGCGCCTTTGTACGATTTACTGCCTGGTTTTATCTACAAAAGACTGCGCGATGGCCTGGCCGATTTTGGCCGACAAATGCGCGGGTTTCACACGCAGGAAGCCAATGTGGTGGCTACGGAGAGTCGCACCAGCGCGCCCGTGCGCATTCCGCGCGACCCGGAATCTATGATGCATCCCCAAATTGCCGGACTTTTTCCCTGTGGAGAGGGAGCCGGTTATGCCGGCGGTATCATTTCGGCAGCCATGGATGGCCAAAATGTAGCCCGCGCTGTTGCACGTATGTTGGCATAACACGGGTTTTTACCTGGGCACGGTTTTGAGCTGTTCCTGTATTTCGCGCAATCGCTCCTGTTTCAGGGAGTCTACCAGCTGAGGCAGAATGGTGGTTTGCGCAGATTTGCACAAGCTGTCATATTCCTTTTGAGCTATGGCAATCCGGGCATTGGAAATGGAGTCGATACGGCTGCGCGTATCGGCGTCCAGGGGGGTATTGGCGTTTCCGCAGGATATGAATATTGAAATTGATGCTAATGCTAATTTACGGATCACTTATTTTTCACTATCTTTTTGGGTTTTTGATTCAGTTGCCAAGGCTACAAAGTTGAATGTAGGTAGTAATACTGGATTATAACCTGCATTAAGGGTTAGATTCGAGATAAAAGCCCGAATATAAGGGAATGCAATTGCTGGTGCATTTATTCGTGCAAGTGGTGATGTAGAAAATGATTCAGTGATTTTTTCACTTGCCTCGAAATGAGCCAGAGCTTTGATTTTAAGCTTAAAAAGTTTAGTTTTCTTGCTTTTCAACTCGACCTCAAAAAGTATATCGAACCTGTTGCTGGGTAGCTCAGTAGATATAAAACTCAAATTAAGTGTTGTACTTAATTCAGATGTAATATTTTTATCAGATGTTTTAGTCTGATAAGTTATATCTACATATTGGATGTCATTGAGTTTGAACTTCATTGTTTATGCTGCTAAGGCGTAATTATTGGATTCCATGAGAGTGAGATTGTAGGACTCCCTTTTATCCAATAATTTTGAAACTTGGGTGTTATGGCTTAGGTCAACAGCCTCTCCATTCCTGAGTTTTTCCAACAACTCCCGCTCTCTGTCAAATGCCAGCCAACCTTCTAGAGAGTCTTTTGAGAATCTTTTTAATGCATTATCAAATGCTTTGTCAAGTTTACTGTAGTCGAGCATTTCTTTAGAGTTGTTTAAGTTTGTTCTTCAAGTAGAACAGAAAAATCGGTTATATGTTCCAAGTCAAAAATAACCACTTGAATTCTTTTATTGTAATACAAGTCTGGTATTTCTGAGTGAATGCGCGTATTGTCTCGTTTATTAATCGGAATATCATCATAGATAATTCCGGTAACCCCCAATTCCCTCCAAACTTCATCAGCTAAAAATCTATGAACTTTTTTGAGGGAGATATCAATTCCTCTTTCCTTAAAGAAGCTGATCGTCTGTTCAATTTTCTCTTTAAAAAAGAAGTAGCCATTTTCATCAAAAACGGCATTGATACAGTGGCTTATATCCAAATGTGCAACGTAGATATCATAAGCGCCGGTTGATTTTGATTTGAAATCTTTCCCCCAAAAATGAGCAAATCGCAAGTCTGTCCAAAAGTAATACCCAATTCCAAGCCAAGCATTATCGGAAGTACACTTGATTGGAGCTTCTAAGACACCTTTGGCTCTCCATTCTTGGGTGTGATATCCAATTAAAAAAGTTTGGTCCTTCTTTTTGATTCTTTCCATTTGGATTGCAAAGGTAAGAGTTTAGATAATTAAAACTCAGCACTGCCCGGGTATCTTGGGAACGCAATTACGTCGCGGATATTCGTCATGCCGGTCACAAACAGGATCAGGCGTTCAAAACCCAACCCGAAACCTGCATGCGGACATGATCCGAAACGGCGCGTATCCAAATACCACCAGAGTTCCTGTTCGGGAATGTGCATTTCCTGCATGCGCTTCACCAGACGGTCGTAGCGCTCTTCCCTCTGCGAGCCGCCCACGATTTCACCGATGCCCGGAAACAGGATGTCCATAGCCGAAACGGTTGGGCCGGGTACGCCGTCCTTCGGGTCGTCCTGACGCATGTAGAAAGCTTTGATGGCAGCAGGGTAGTTGGTCAGAATGACCGGCTTTTTGAAATGCTTTTCCACCAGGAAGCGCTCGTGCTCGCTCTGAAGGTCGGTGCCCCAGCCTTCCACCGGAAACTGGAATTTTCCTTTCTTGTTCGGCGTGGAGTTTTTCAGAATGTCAATGGCTTCGGTGTAAGTGAGCCTTACGAACTCATTATCCGCGACAAATCGCAGTTTGTCGGTGAGCGACATATCGCTGCGCTGGTCCTGGGGCTTGCTTTTTTCTTCTTCGATAAGGCGGTCTTCCAGGATTTTCAGATCATCGGCACAGTTTTGCAGAGCATAGCTGATGACATACTTGAGCATGTCTTCTGCCAGTTGCATGTTGTCTTTCAGATCGTAGAAAGCCATTTCCGGCTCGATCATCCAGAACTCGGCCAGGTGGCGGGTGGTGTTGGAATTTTCGGCACGGAAGGTTGGTCCGAAAGTGTAGATATCCCCCAGGGCTGTGGCTGCCAGTTCGCCTTCCAGCTGACCGGATACCGTCAGGTTGGTGGCACGGCCGAAGAAATCTTTGCTGAAATCTACTTCGCCTGTTTCGGTGCGCGGTGGTTTGTCGAGCTCCAGGGTGGTTACGCGGAACATTTCGCCGGCGCCTTCAGCGTCGCTGGCGGTAATGACCGGGGTATGGATGTAATAGAAGCCCCGGTCGTTGAAAAACTTATGAATGGCAAAGGCAAGCGCGTGGCGAATGCGGAATACAGCGGCGAAGGTGTTGGTGCGGAAGCGCAGGTGGGCGTTTTCCCGAAGGAATTCCAGCGTCTGGCGTTTTGGCTGAAGCGGAAATTCATCCGGATTGCAATCGCCGAGGATTTCAATAGTATCTGCTTTTACCTCCACCTTTTGGCCTTTGCCCTGACTTTCAATCAGCATGCCGGTGGCGGAGATGGCTGCTCCGAATTTGATTCGTGACAGCGTTTGCTCGTCGGTATTTTCAAAATCCACGACTACCTGCAGGTTGGTAGCGGTTGATCCGTCGTTCAAGGCAATAAACTGATTGTTTCGGAAGGCTTTCACCCATCCTTTTACGGTTACTTCTGTTCCTACAGGCTCTGTGCGCAGGATCTCGGCGATT
>JADZFI010000473.1 GCA_020850025.1 Saprospiraceae bacterium | reverse complement strand
CCGGCCTCCAGCAATACTGCGACAGTGTCAAACCTTGCGGCCGGCACCTACACCGTTACCGTTACAGATGCAGCGGGTTGCACAGCTACTACCTCTGTTACGATTGGCTCTTCACAGGCCCCCAATGTGGTCATTGTTGCCTCCTCAAACGCCAGCTGCTCCACTCCAGGCAGTGCAACAGCAAGTGTATCCGGAGGCACTCAGCCTTACCAATACCTTTGGAGCAACGGTGAAATCACTGCTGCAGCCGTTAATTTGCCCGCAGGAACCTACACTGTTACGGTCACTGATGCCAATAGTTGCACCGGAACGGCTTCCGTTACCATCGGATCAACCAACAACGGCATTAAAATAGGCGACTGGGTTTGGTACGACAACGACCAGAACGGATTCCAGCACCCAACCCTGGAAACCGGCGTGCCTAATATTGAAGTCATGCTCATAAAACCTGGCCCTGATGGTGCATTCGGCACGCCTGACGACCAGGTAGTGGCTACCGATACCACCAACAATGCCGGCTTCTATTCCTTCGATTGTGTAGTACCCGGCACTTATATCCTTGCTTTCAGCAACAAACCTGCCGGATACCAGTGGACCAAGCAGGATTGGGTGAATAACGACTGCAAAGACAGCGATGTTAAAACTAACGGAAAAACAGATCCATTCACCATTGTAGCCGGTCAGCCCGACGATTTATGCTTCGACGCTGGTATTCATACCATTTGCGAAAACATCACTAACGCCGGTACGATCTGCTGCGCTCAAACCATTTGTGAAGGGGAAGCACCGGCGCCATTGGTAGAGACCGTAGCGCCAGTAGGTGGAAGTGGCCAGCTTGAGTACTTGTGGTTGCAATTCATTCAAATTGGACAGGCTCCCCCACAATGGGTAGCCATTCCGGGTGCAACAGGTTCAAGCTATGCACCAGGCCCACTGTTCGAAACTTCCAAGTTTATGCGTTGCGCACGGCGCGAAGGATGCCCATTCCTGGAATCCAATATTGTCACCATCACAGTGCTTCCTGCGGGTTCTCCGGGCTGCGACAACTTCAACCTCAATTTCAATGTGCAACAAACCGGACAGACGGGGGTACTCATTAACTGGACCACGCTGCCTGAAGCCACCGAGTACTCCTACACGGTTCAGCATTCCACCGATATGCAGACCTGGACCAATGCCACTACCATGATGGGCAAACAGGATGCTGTGAATCCGAATGTTTATACTTTCATGCATGAAACGCCGGCCATCGGGCGGAACTTCTACCGCATACGCCGTTTGAGCAGCACCGGACAGCAGGCATTTTCTGAAATTAGGGCAATTGAGATTCAATTTTCTCCTTCCAACGGTGTATTGATTTCTCCCAACCCTGTGGTGAGCAGCCTCCGGATCATGAACGCTATCCAGTATGATGCGGATGTGACCATCCAAATTACGGCAACCAACGGCGCTGTGCTTCATACCATTACCATTCCTGCCGGTAAAATGCACCACGAAGATCTTCAGGTGGAAAACCTGCCTTCCGGAATGTACCTGGCTAAGATCAGGTTCGGAAACGGCGAGTTGCGAACACTGAAAATCGCCAAAATCTAACATAACATTCAAACGGCCATCCAATGCGGGTGGCCGTTTGTTTTTCCGGGTATTCATAAAAGGAGGATGGAAGCCTAACAAGGTAATTTATTAACCTTGCAGTTGAAAAATTACGCAACCACGATATGAAGCCCATCGCACTGATTTCAGCCATCTGTCTTTTCCTGACACCCCTGTTTGCCCAAAAGGCCAAACCCGTTCAGGCTCCCTCACCTGAAGTTGTCAACAGCCAACTGTTTTCCTCCCTCCAGTACCGCAATATCGGACCCTTTCGTGGCGGTCGCTCTGCTGCTGTAACGGGCGTTTCCGGCAAACCTAATCTGTATTATTTTGGCGCTACGGGCGGTGGAGTATGGCGCACTACCGATGGTGGCCGAACCTGGGAAAATATTTCTGACGGCTTTTTCGGAGGCAGCATTGGCGCCATTGAAGTGGCTCCGTCCGATCATAATGTGATCTATGTAGGTGGTGGAGAGTGTACGGTGCGAGGTAATGTGAGCGCAGGCACCGGAATGTGGAAAAGCGAAGATGCCGGCCGAACCTGGAAATCGGCCGGGCTTAAAAACAGTCGCCATATCCCGCGCATTCGTGTACATCCGACTAATGCAGATATAGCCTATGCAGCCGTGCTGGGCGATCTGTTCAAGGCTTCAAAGGAACGTGGGCTCTATCGCACCCGCGATGGGGGGAAGACCTGGCAGCGCGTTCACTTCGTGAATGAAAACGTGGGCGCCGTAGATGTATGCCTTGATCCTACCAATCCCCGGATTATTTACGCCTCTTTTTGGAAGGTTCGCCGCACCCCTTATGATTTGTCGAGTGGTGGCGAAGGCTCAAGCCTTTGGAAAAGCACCGATGGCGGCGACACCTGGGTAAATATCACCCGGAACGAAGGCTTGCCCAGGGATACCATTGGTATCATTGGCGTTACCGTCAGCCCGGTCCGTCCGGATCGTGTCTGGGCTATTGTGGAAAGCCAGACTGGCGGTGTTTTCCGCTCGGACGATGGCGGTAAAAAATGGGTAAAAGTGAATGAAGACAGGAATCTACGGCAGAGAGCCTGGTATTACACCCGCATTTACGCCGATTCGAAAGATGAAGACGTGGTATATGTGATGAATGTTGCCTACCATAAATCAAAAGACGGCGGTAAAACCTTTCAATCGAAATATGCCCCCCATGGCGACCACCATGATTTTTGGGTAGCGCCGGAAGATCCCAGGCGTATGATCATTGGCGACGACGGTGGCGCCCAGGTCAGTTACGATGGAGGCGAAACCTGGAGTACTTACCACAACCAGCCCACTGCCCAGTTTTACCGGGTAACCACAGATAACCACTTTCCGTTCCGTATTTACGGCGCCCAACAGGATAACAGCAGTGTGCGTATTTACCATCGCACAGATGGCGGCGCCATTGGCGACCGCGATTTCGAGTCAACCGCAGGTGGGGAAAGTGGCCATATTGCCGTTGACCCAGAAGACAATGAAATCGTATATGGAGGTGAATATCACGGCTTTATGAGTCGGGTGGACCATCGCAACAAGACCTACCGCCCTGTCAATGTATGGCCGGAAGACAATATGGGGCACGGAGCGGAGGATGCCAAATACAGGTTTCAGTGGAACTACCCCATTTTCTTCAGTCCGCACAACCCGAACAAGCTCTACGCGGCTTCCAACCAGCTCCATGTGAGCTACAACGAAGGACAAAGCTGGGAAACCATTTCACCCGACCTCACCACCAATGATAAAAGTCGGCAGAAATCATCCGGAGGCCCCATTACTCAGGACAATACCAGTGTGGAGTATTACTGCACCATTTTTGCTGCCGCAGAAAGTCCGAGGATGAAAGACCTGATCTGGACGGGTAGCGACGACGGGCTGGTTCACCTGACCAGAGATGGCGGGAAAACCTGGAGCAACGTAACCCCGCCTGGACTTCCCAAGTGGACCATGATCAACTCCCTGGAACCCGACCCGCATCAGGACGGGGGCTGTTACCTGGCATGTACTGGTTACAAACAGGGCGACTATAAGCCGTACCTTTTTCAGACCAAAGATTTTGGCAAAACCTGGACGAAAATAACCGACGGGATAGGGGAAGAAGATTTTACCCGCGTATTGAGGGTTGACCCCAAACGTCCGGGTTTGTTGTATGCCGGCACGGAGCAGGGAATGTACATCAGTTTTACGGATGGTAAAAGCTGGCAAAAATTTCAGCAGAACCTCCCGATTGTACCAGTTACAGACCTTTGCATCAAAGACGATCACATGGTAGTGGCAACCCAGGGGCGTTCCTTCTGGATCATAGACGATCTGACGCCACTTCACCAGATACAGGCGGCTCCTGATTTTCTCACCAAAGGCGACTGGTCTAATAAAACCCTGCATTTGTTCCGGCCCAAGGCTTCCTACCGGATGCGGGGCGGGTCAGTCAAAGACTCCAAAACCAGCGGGGAGAATCATCCGAACGGTACAATGGTTCATTTTTATCTCAAAAACAAGCCGGGAGAGAAAGATACCGTATGGCTGTGTGTGCTCGAACAGGATGGAGATACTATCAAGGTATTTTCCAACCAGCAGCTACCAAAAAACCTGGAAAACCGGGGTGGTAAACTCTCCGAGCTGAAGGATGGAGGAAATACCTTCGTTTGGAACCACCGTTACCCTGATGCAGAAAAATTTGAGGGCATGATTCTTTGGAGCTATAATCTGGAAGGGCCAAAAGCAGTGCCTGGTTCATATAAAGTGAGGATTACAGCTGCCGGGATAACAGAAGAACAACCCTTCGAAATACTCGCCGATCCGCGTTCAGGTGCGAGTAAGCAAACTTTTGATGAGCAGTTTGCTTTTGTGCAATCCGTTGGCGCCAAACTGACAGAGGCGCACCGAGCTATTCGGGAAATTCGCAACGTTAGGGCACAGATAAAATCCCTTACAGCAGATTTGCCCAAAGGGGACTCCTTCAAATTGATCAAAGACCTTGCAAGCAATATAGATTCTACCATGACCAGGGTAGAGGAGGCGCTATATCAGACCAAAAACCGCAGCAGTCAGGATCCGCTTAATTTCCCGGTTCGGTTAAATGACAAACTGGCCAACTTAATGGGGCTTGCGGTGGACGGAGATTTCCCTCCCACGCAACAGGCCCTGGAGGTTAGGGAGATGCTTTTTAAGCAAACGGATGAGCAATTACAAGTATGGAAGAAAATCAAGGAAACGGATTTGCCTGCCCTAAACCGGAAAGTGCGTGAGTCGGGCGTGGATTTGATTCGAATTAAGTAGAGAAGTATGCTCGAGATTATTTCCGCATTTTTCGACTTTGAATCAGCTGATAAGCCCACTCCCATTGGCAAGGGTAACATCAACGATACCTACCGGGTGGATTTTACGCACGGCAGTATTCACCGTACGCTCATTATTCAAAGGCTAAACCATCAGGTTTTCAAGCAGCCTGTGGTCGTAATGGAAAACACCCTGAAGGTCTGTGACTTTCTCAGGAATCAGGAATATCCCCTGGAGGTTCCGGCCCCTTTGAAGGCAAAGAACGGCGCATACCTGGTGCAGGATCAACAAGGGAATTATTGGAGGGCTTTCCCATATGTATCAAACAGTTACACGCCAGAAGGTCCTCCCACAACCGGAGTTGCACGGGAGGCTGCGCGGGCTTATGGCGCATTTGCCCGCGCATTACGCCATTTTCCGGCAGAAACCCTGACTGAAACCATTCCGGGATTCCACGACACAGATAAGCGTTGGCAATATTTTATGGAAATGGCAAAAGAAGATCCGGCAGGCAGGGTAAAAGGTGTGGCCCCGGAGATTGAGGCGTTGTTTGAAGCCAAACCGCTTTTTGATTTTATCAGTCAACTCAAGACATCCGGATCATTGCCTTTGCGCGTGGCACATAACGACACCAAGGCTGGTAATGTGTTGTTCCATTCCGAAACACACAAGGCATTGGCAGTGATTGATCTTGATACCGTTATGCCCGGCACCTTGCTTTCCGATTTCGGGGATATGGTTCGCACTTTTGCTCCCAGCCTTCCGGAAGACGCCAAAGATCAGCCCAGGATCAGAACGGATATTTTGAAGGCCCTGGAGGAAGGTTTCCTTTCCCAAACGGCCGATTTCATCACTGAAACAGAAAAAAAACATCTGCTCACTGGAGGCGCCTGGATCATTGGAGAACAAGCACTACGATTCCTAACGGACTGGATTGCCGGTGATGTCTATTACAAAATAGGCTATCCAGACCATAACCTCGTCCGGGCAAGAAATCAGCTAAGCCTTTTGCGGGATATGAAGTATGAAATTTAGGATGTCGGGCAGCGGAAGACCTTTCTGTTAGGCTATCGCTCTTTCACTCACTTTTTCTGGGAAAAGAGATACTGAAAAGAGAAGATTTAACGCCGGATTGATCAATCGAGTAGCAAAACCCCTCTTCGATCCACAGGGTTTTCATAAAGCCCTGCCGCAGGTTTTCTTCGTGGTAGAGGTCGATACAAATAACACGGCCGCCGTAAAGTGCAGTAAGATCCGGCTGCAATGTGTGTCCTACCACCATGCGTTTTGCCCCTACATAATGGAGCGCATAGTTAATTTCTGCTTCTGAAGCGAGATTTTTAGCCGCGCCGCGGTACCAAAAAATACCTGTCTGCTGGTCAAAAATTGCCTTGGCTGGTTCGCTGAAAATTCCCTCCTGAGGTATGCCCAGGTGTTGACGGGTAATTTTGTTGATTTCCGTCAGGCTAAGTCGCGTTTGAGCCAGTTCAGGACTAATCCCGCCATGGCAGAACACATACTCTCCTATTTTCTCTACGGCATTTTTAGTGCGCAGCCACCGACCCAGTTCAGAATTGCGGTCGTACCAGTATTTGAAATCCTCCCCCATTAGGCGGGCATTTTCAAGGTATTTTCGGCGCACATACGCGCTGTTTCCTTGCAGGTTCAGGATTTCGTGGTTACCCAGAACGAAATGCACTTTACCGCCAGCAGCTTCTGCTTCGGATTCCAGTTTGTAAATCAACCATAAACACTCGGTTACTTGCAAACCCCGGTCAAAAAAGTCGCCAATCAATACCAGATGGCCGTTGCCAAATCGCCAGTTGAAGGTTTCATCCATCACACCTCCACCAACGAGAATCGTCTTAAATGCTTTGAAATCGCCTTCGATATCGGACAACACCATCATACGGGCCGGTGCAGGATAAATGCAGGCTTCTGGCTGAAGTTTATCCTTGAGCAGGAAGGAAAAGGCATCGCCGGTTTTAGGGACCTGGCAGGTGAGTGAAATCTCTTTTCTGTCAGCGTATTCAAGCGTTTTTGCTATCACGCCGGTGTCCCTGCGGAATATGTATTTCACCAAAATCTTTGGTCCGCGGTAAAACACATGAGGTCCATCCGTATCTGCCCTGGAAGCATCCGTTGGTTCGCCATTCCATGCAACTACAGTGGATGGCAGACCCAAAAGACAAAGATATATCAAACGCAAAAGCATGATCGGACGGAGTGTTTTTGTTTAGATAGCTGGCAAAGATAAAGATATCAACCCGAAAGGCTGATTTTTGGTTGCCAATCGTCCGGTTTTTGACAATTATAAGACGGTGGACGACTTACGATGTACGACTTACGACTTACGATGTACGACTTGCGACTTTAGTTAAGATGACTATAAGTGCTACTCATCGTAGGTCGTATCGTAAGTCGTAAGTCGTTACGTTCCTTTGGGTGGGCCCAGGTGTTTGATTTTAATTTCGAGGCGGTTGTTTTGTTGGTGCTCTTCATCTGAACATTCTGCGCTTTCCACACAATGATTACGTGGCTGCAATTCACCTTTGCCTATTGCTTTGACGCGGTTTTCGTCAATTCCTT
>JADZFI010000472.1 GCA_020850025.1 Saprospiraceae bacterium | reverse complement strand
TAGTGGAAATATGTTTTAAAACGCTTCCTGTGCCGGGCAATGGCACAGATGTCAGCCTGGGGTCTTGTTTCCCGCCTGGATCTGGCGGTTATGAGGCGTACAATGCTTACGCTCAAAACGTCTGGAATAGCAATCTTTTTGTCAATGGCCGAATAGAAGTTGTGGGCAATTCAGCAGTAAAATCCCTGAATAAAACGCCTGCATCAATCCTGTTACATCCAAATCCAACAAATTCATCTTCAACTCTTTACCTGGAGACTCCATATTCAGGCGCTGGTCAAATTCAAGTCGACAACCTGGCAGGTCAACTGACCTGGAAGCAGGCAATCTCTCTTCAAGCAGGTAAAAACATTTTTCATATCCCTGCTGAAGCATTTCCGGAGGGAGGCATTTACCTGGTCAGCGTCCTATCTGCTCAGGGACGTCTCCAGCGAAAAGTAATTGTATATTAGGCTTTACCGAAGAGGCGCAAAGAAATCCCGGACTAACGCATGATGTACAAATCAGTGGTATATTATTCCGTCGCTAGCGTCCTCGCCAACCACCACGGCGGAGCGAAATGCCAAAAGAAAAACCTCAACCTGACGGCTATAGCGGGGACACCAACAAGGGAATGAACTTGCTCTACGCCATTTAAAATCATCAAAATCACAGTAATCACATTAATCACAGTACTGACAAACTAACGGCATTTCCATGGCCGTGGCATTGGTTTTGTCTTTTCCTGGATCAAACCATTCATTTATCAATTGTTCAACATGAAATTATCCCAATTCCTACCCGCCTCCATTGCACTTATTTTGTGCAACTCTACCCTCTCTGCCCAAAATCCCGGATTCGCCTTTGAGCTGGACAGTGTTACTGCAACGCCTGGCCAGGTGGTATGTGTGCCGATGAGAGCCGTTGGTTTTCAGGAAATTGTCTCTTTCCAGGTAAGCATTGAGTTTGATGCAAATGTGGTAACGTTTGACCACGCAGAGAACTTCCAATTGCCGGATTGGGACGAAGACTTTTTTAATGATTACACTTCCCAATGTTTGCTCACTGTTTGGTCCAGCGAAACTGGTCAGCCAGTATCCAGGCAGAACGGTACGACCCTGGTGGACCTGTGTTTTAAAGTCATTGCCCAACCGGGAACCAGCAGCGATCTAAGTTTAACCAGTTGTTTCCCTCCCGGAAATGGCGGAAATGAAGCCCATGATTACAACTATAATGATGTATGGGATCCGGCTCTTTTTGTCAATGGACGTATAGACATTGTTCCGGAAGCTACTTTGCCGGCAAAATCTCCTCAAAATATTCAGGCTGGGGTCAGACTTTTCCCTAACCCTACTTCAGCCGGCTCAACCCTTCAGTTTCAGGCGAGACAAGCGGATACAGGCGCCTTGCGTGTCACCAACCTGTATGGGAACACCGTATGGGAGCAGCCCATTGCGATGGTAGCAGGGGAGAATGCTTTTCAAATTCCTGCCAATGCCCTCCGGAATCCAGGAATATATCAGGTGTGCATCACATCCGGGCAGGAGGTACTGACGCAACTTTTGAGTACCTTAAAGCAGTAAGCAACAGCAACCAGGCATCCCTGTCAAAACCAGCTGGTCTTCTTCCTCGACGATCTGCTGGCGCCACCCAGGCCAAGAACGCCCAGCAGTCCGCGCGTGAGCTCACGGGCCACGGTGCGGCCTATCTGGCGGGCAAGCGGATCCTTGGCGATGGTTTCAATGACGCTTGGCTCCTCTTTTTCCTTTTTGGCGGCCTGCGTTTTTTGTTGCTGCTCGGCCTGCATCTCCTGCGCTTCGGCTATTTTGCCGTTGAGAATTTCATAAGCGCTTTCGCGGTCTACTTCCTGGTTGTACTTGCGCGCCAGTGAGGAGCGACTTATAATGGCGTCAATTTCCGTAGGCGTGAGGATATCCATTCGGCTCTCTGGCGCACGCATGAGCGTGTGTGCCAGTGGCGTTGGAATACCTTTTTCGTTCAACACACTCACGATGGCCTCCCCGATACCCAGGTTGGTGAGCAAATCTTCCGTTTGGTAAAACTCCGTAATTGGATAGTTCTCGGCGGCCAGTTTGATGGCTTTGCGGTCCTTTGCGGTAAAGGCACGGAGAGAGTGCTGAATTTTCATGCCCAATTGTGCCAGCACACTGTCCGGAATATCCGCCGGGTTTTGGGTAATGAAATAGATGCCCACACCTTTTGAGCGGATCAGTTTGATGATGGCCTCCATTTGCTGCATCAATGCGGTGCTGGCTTCCTGGAATACCAGGTGGGCCTCATCAATAAAGATACACAGTTCAGGCTGCTCCACATCGCCCTTTTCAGGGAAGGAGGCGTAAATCTCTGCCAACATCTGCAACATGAACGTGCTGAACAACTTCGGACGATCCTGGATATCGGTGAGTCGCACGATGCTGATGACACCGCGACCATTTTCATCCATGCGCACCAGGTCCTGGACATCGAAGGATAACTCGCCAAAGAATGCTTCGGCGCCTTGTTGCTCCAGCTCCACTACTTTTCGCAGAATGGTGCCTGCCGTGGCACTGCTGAACTGCCCGAATTCGGCTTCGATCTCGGCCTTGCCCTCGTTGCCCAGATACTGCAGTACCTTTTTAAAGTCTTTCAGATCAAGCAAAGGCAGATTCCGGTCGTCGCAGTATTTAAACACTACGGCCACTACCCCACCCTGCGTATCATTCAGACCCAGGATGCGGGAGAAAAGCACCGGGCCGAATTCGCTCACGGTTGCCCGCAGACGCGCGCCGCGCTCGCCGGAAAGGGTGAGAAACTCAATGGTATTACCCTGTGCATGCCAGGTAATACCGATCTTACCGGAACGCTCGGTGATCTTGGGATTGTCGGTACCCGGCATGGCAATACCACTGAGGTCGCCTTTGATATCCATCAACAGCGATGGCACACCGTTGGCCGCCAACTGCTCTGCAATCACCTGCAAGCTTTTGGTTTTACCCGTACCGGTTGCCCCGGCAATCAGGCCGTGGCGACTCATGCTGCGGAGTGGAACTTTGATCTGGAGTCCGGGAATAGCCTCGGAATCCAGCATGGCACCTCCCAGGACGATAGATGGCCCTGAAAACTGGTACCCCTTTTCAATAGCCGTAATAAAGGAATCTTTTTTTGACACGATGTTTGACGATGGAACGATGAACGATGGGGTGGAATGAAACATTTTCGTGGCAAATGTAGGGGGACGGAACCTTTTTAAACAAAAAATGTGTCAACACACATGAAATAACATTCTGCTAATGTTTAACCAACTTCCCTGTCTGTAACGTCTTTTCGTTCAAGCGTAGTGTCCAAACATATAATCCCGGGGGCAATTCCAACACGGGAATCAGAGTATTGGAATCAGTGAGACTGGCTATTTTAACCACACGGCCATAAAGATCGTAGAGTACGAACACCGGAGAAACATACTCCAAAGTCGTAAGCTTTACCTGAAGTTCTGTACTGAATGGATTGGGGTAAAACAAAACTTCAACCGGGGCATTTGGTTCCCAATTTGTGTTTGATAAAATAGTGTCACATACCCCAGAAGCATTTCCTAGTCTGTAATTAGGATAATTGGGCATTGCCGCAAAATGGTAATTAGGCAGTTCTATGGCATGCTGCCTTACCGTACATGCGACACCCGGAGAATCAGGATAATCAATCACATGCATGTGATATACCGGGCCAAATGAGTTTATATAAATTTTCCCATCTGGTGCAAGTTGGGACTTGTAGAAATCTGTCTGATTTAGACTCACAAAACCATCATAGGTTGCCACCAAGGTTTTACTAGCCCCAATATCTGCTGCCTCAAGATCATACTGATAAATATCTTTTAGGGTATGATAATAGGCAAACCTGCCGCTTGGGGAGAGTGTCATACAATTTAGCAAAAAACTTCCTTGTGGACCAATGGGAATATGTTTGGGGTTTGACAACTGGCCAGAACATCGGTCAAAGTCAAAAACATTAAGCCCATATTCAATGCTGCTTCTGACGTATTTAGTTCCATCATTTGTAAAGAGCGCACTCCCACTACCATATCTACCCCATGGACTACCTATACATTGTATTCCGTGCATGGAAACCCCAGTAGGTCCAAGCAGAACTTTATAGTAACAATTACCATTAAACTCCGGCGCTAACACCCACCAATCACGCCCATTGGCATGGCGTACTGCTTGTAGTGCACATGAATTAAGTGTATCATCAATAATAAGATTATTCATGGAAACGACTTTGCCCAAGCCATTGTTTTCAGACATATCCACTGTTGTATGATATAAATGTAACGGTGCAAATTGAGAACCTCCAGGTTGTCCAACATTAAAGGCCTCATAATCCCAGTGAAAAACCTGGTACACCTGCTGAGTTCCAGGCTGCGGTAGGATTATTACAGAGTTGTCATTGGGATTGGCAAATGGATTGACTGTACACCAATATGTCTGAATTTGCCCAGGATTCATCCCCTCCCCACCTTCCATAATCTGATGATTTTTATCAAAAATAGTGCAGTTGTTCGTATAAAAAAGCAAATTTCCGAAGGAATCGCTGATACAAGCGAGTGCTTCATATGTATTAACATTTGGAGCCATAATTTCTTGAATATTCAAAGAATCCCCAGTAAAGGTTAATAATTGCCCTCCAATGTTTTTAAAATTTACTACCCAGGAATTGTCCAATCTATTTTGTCCTATAATAATGCCAAAAAAGGCACACCAGACTACAAGTGTTGCTAGTTGTCTCATATCAAAAAAAGGTAGTGTCATTTTGCGTGTGATTTCGTAATTTTGCCTTCAAATTATTTTTGTCATGATTAACGAAGTTAAAGTTTGTCGCAAATGCGGTTCGGAGCACATCGTGAAAAATGGTTCTAATAGTGCCG
>JADZFI010000471.1 GCA_020850025.1 Saprospiraceae bacterium | reverse complement strand
CCCGGGATTGGCCACGCTGGAAGCCTGTTGAATGGCTGTTTTATCCAGCTCCGGCAGTCCGTACACAAAACGCCGCTCGCCCCAAACAGCATTTTCCGCCAAACGGAAATCCTGACTCAGGTCTATGATGCCGACTTCTTCCGGCACAGGCCAATCCGCCAGCAATTTGCGCGCTTCTCCGTGTCCAACACAGAGAAAAAGCACGTCTATCTGGCTGAAATCAGGTTTGGAGGCAAACACCAGATCGGTTTCGCCGATGAGGTCGCGGTGCACCTGATGCACGGGATTGCCGGCATTGCTGTTGCTGTGTGCAAACTGAATGACCACATTCGGGTGGTGGAGCAACAGGCGGATCAACTCCCCGCCGGTATAGCCTGCCGCCCCCATGATGCCGGCTCTGATCAACTTAGGCATGACTCAAGTCGTTGATTTTGTGATAAATAGCGGTTTGATTGCCAAATATTTTGGCGAAACCGCGCACATCCTCTCCGCTCCAGCCGGTATTCATTTCCCCGTAACTGCCAAAGCGACTGTTCATCAGATCGTGCGGACTTTCAATACCGTCGAGGCTGAACCGGTAGGGGTGAAGGGTGCAATAGACGGTGCCGCTAACCGTTTGCTGTGTGTCTTCCAGAAAACGCTCAATGTTGCGCATCACGGGGTCCAGCAGCTGACCCTCATGTAACCAGTTGCCGTACCAGGTAGAGAGCTGATCTTTCCAGAACAACTGGTGTTTGGTCAGGGTGTGTTTTTCCAGCAGGTGGTGCGCTTTGATGATCAGCATCGGAGCCGCCGCTTCGAATCCTACCCGCCCTTTGATGCCGATGATGGTGTCGCCCACGTGAATGTCCCGTCCGATGCCAAAGGGTTGGGCAATGTTTTGCAGCCAGGCGATGGCTTCCGAAGGATGCTCAAAAACCTGCCCGTTCACGGCTTTCAACTCCCCTTTCTCGAATTGCAGGCTGAGGCTTTCCGGGCTTGTTTTGCTTACCTGGGTAGGCCAGGCGGATTCCGGCAGGGGTTGGTTGCTGGTAAGGGTTTCTTTGCCGCCAACAGAGGTGCCCCATAGGCCTTTGTTGATGCTGTAGGCTGCTTTGGCAAAGTCCATGTGCACGCCATGCTCTTTCAGAAAGGCAATTTCGGCTTCCCGGCTCAGCCGTTGATCCCGGATGGGGGTGAGGATTTCCACGCCGGGCAGCATGCTTTGAAAAACCATATCGAAGCGCACCTGGTCATTACCTGCGCCGGTACTGCCATGCGCTACAGCGTCGGCGCCAGTTTCGCGGGCAAATTCGGCCACGGCAATGGCCTGGCTCATGCGCTCTGCACTCACACTCAGGGGATATGTGCCGTTTTTCAGTACATTGCCATACACAAGGTAGCGGAGGCAGGAATCGTAGTAGTTCCGGGTTACATCCGCCACCTGAAAAGATGCCACGCCGAGGGCGCGGGCGTGTGCTTCAATTTGTTGCAGATCCTCCCGGGAAAAACCGCCGGTTTGGACAGTGAGGGCATGCACCTCCATGCCCAGGGTTTTGCTGAGGTAAATAGCGCAGTAGGTGGTATCGAGTCCGCCACTGAAGGCCAGGATCACTTTTTTCTTGTTCATGGTTCTAAAGCATTGAAGATCAGAAGAATAAAGCCAGGAGTTTTTCCGCTTTGGGCTTGAAAATCTGCAAGGCCCGTGCACGCGCTTTTTGCCACTTTTCACTGAGCACAGTGGGACCTTTTTTCTCAGCCTGTACTGCCGGCGTATTTTTTTGCTCGGCCGGATCGTAGAGCATGGCGGTGCAAAGGCAGTTTTTGCGCTCCTTGCTCATCAGGATCTCAAAATTGATGCAACTACGGCAGCCGGCCCAAAAGGCATCGTCGGAGGTGAGCTCGGAATAGGTGACCGGTTCATAGCCCAGCTCGGAGTTGATTTTCATAACGGCCAGGCCGGTGGTAAGGCCAAAAATTTTGGCTTCCGGATATTTCTCCCGGCTGAGCTGGAAAATGCGGCGTTTGATGAGGCGCGCCAGTCCGCCCTTTCGGAAATGGGGCGAAACGATCAGACCTGAGTTGGCCACATATTGCCCGTGACTCCAGGTTTCGATGTAGCAAAAGCCGGCCCATTCGCCTTTGTCGGAAAAGGCGATGACGGCCTTGCCTTCGCTCATTTTTTGTTGCAGGTATTCCGGGGAGCGTTTGGCGATGCCTGTCCCTCTGGCTTTGGCAGAGGATTCCATTTCCTCACAAATGAGCGGAGCGAAGTCGAAATGCGCTTCCGTGGCGACCAGCACATTGAAAAAGGGTTGTTCCATGAGAGCAAAACAGAGAAGGCTTTGAGAAAAACGGGTGAAAAGAAGTGCTCATTCCCGCTCCCAGGGTACGCCATGGAAGGGGGAATGATGCAGCGGCTTGCCAGGACCGCAACGAGTGCGGACCAGCAGGGCATGATCAGGAATTCAGCCTGGGTTTATCGTCGCAACCCAAAGGGACGCGGGAAGGAAAGGGTAAAAAACGCCCGGAATACCGGAACGGCAAAAACACCACGCTTTGATGCTGCCGTAGCCGGCGCTTCAAAATTGTGAGCAGTGGATGAGTTTTTTTTCATTTCAAATCAACCGATGTACAGGCCGTTGTCGCCTTGGATGGAAGAGGTACAGGTTAAAAATTTGAGTCGGCACCATGTTGCTTGGTGCCATTAGGAAGCGTAAAGAAAAGGGAGTTTAAAAAACAATGCAGATTTTTTTGGGAAGGAGGGGAGATGAGCGGCCGGAAACGGGTTAAAATACGTTTTTATAGTTTATTTTTAAGATAAAATTTTGAAAAATCACATATAAGTGGTACATAAATTTAAAAATTAATTATGTGAATTTTAAGGTAACAGGCTTTGAATGGCCTGTATGTTGGAAGGCGAGCCTTGTCGGGGCAACTCCCAGCCACCCCGACAAGGCTTCTCGCTTACCACAACTCTCTGATCCGGATATTCCGGAACCAAATGGGCGCACCGGCGTGTTTGCCCTGAAACCCGATGTGTCCATCAAGCGGCAGGGTGGCAAAGGGCTTGGACAACCAGGACGGAATAGCGCTGCCGTCGGGGTTATGGGTGCCGGAAAGCCACCTGCTCATGTCCATGTGGTTTACCAGCTCGCCATTGAGCACCACCCAAATATGGTGATCCATGCAGTAAATCGTGTATCGGTTCCATTCGCCGGGATGTTTGACGGCCTTTTTGTCGGCAGCCAGGTGCCCGAATAT
>JADZFI010000470.1 GCA_020850025.1 Saprospiraceae bacterium | reverse complement strand
GTTTGCGCTGTTCCAGATTCTGATCGTCAGAAACACCATCAATCAGAGCACGTTTTTGGGAAAACTCATACCCGGAAGAGGCCTTCTCTTCCGATTTCCATTTGCGGTACCTGTCTGCACAGGCGTCAAGTTGTTTAAGGGATACTTGCATTTTTTGGACGTTGGACTGTTGGGCAATGGACTATTGGACAATGGACATTGTCCAATAGTCCAACGTCCAGAGTCTATCGTCAAATAAAACGCAAGTATAACGGTTTTCAGTGGCGAATAAGCACCTTTTGTGTGACGATGCCTGCTGCGCCTTGTACCGACAGGATGTACCATCCGCTGGCGAAATCCTGGGTGTTTAATGTCCACAGGTTTTCTCCCGGCTGGGCCTCCAATATGCGCTCTTCGGAGGCGCCGTCTACCCGCGAAATCCGGAGCAGTACCGGTTCGTTGCGGCTTGCCTGATACCGGAGCTGTAGCTGACTGGAAGCGGGATTGGGAAAAACAAGCAGTGAGGCCTCATTATTGGGCTCCGAGGTGGAGGTGGCTGGCAACACGTGTATTCTGATCTTTCGAATGTCTTTCCGGTAAACCGTTACATTGTGCACAACCGCCAGGTCGTCCGGTACAAAAAAGCCTCCGGAACTGATGATGTTACCTGTATTCAAATCGGTAACATAGGCATAGCAGGAATTTCCGGTTCCGGGCTGTAGCTTGAACTGCTGTGGCTTCCGTATGGCCAGGGAAGCCGTCAGGCTGTCGTGCGGACAATTATCGTTGTCAAAAACCGCATCCGATTCCAGCCAGGCATCAACGGCCCATTCCTGTGGCGTATCGAGCAGTGTTTCGGTATCCCATCGGTGCCATCCGCCCCAGGCGCCCCAGTTATCGCCATCGCCGTTGTTGATGCCCAGCATACCAGTGCCGGGGTCATTGTTCTGAGCATCCCACTGGTGGTTGAAGAATGCCGGGAAAGACTGGTTGCTGCGGAATCTGGCTTCATTGTAAGCGACATTGTCCAAAACCGTTTGACTTGCAGCTGATAATCCGTTCACCCAATGATCATTGTAATCGGGTCCGGTATCTACGCCATGGCCACGCTCGCTCCACATGTGTTGAATCCCTATACCCAGGGAATCTGCTTTTCGGTAGTTCCCCACTACGTAAGCGTCCCAACGCATGGTGCCATTATCATCGCTTTTCCCATGCCAATGCCTCAAAAATGGTAAATCTCTGGAATCTGAACAATTGTCGGTCAGGTTGAACAGATTCAACAACCGAACCGTTTCGCCCTGGATATTGCGGAGATTGGTGGGAAAATTTTGGGCCGCCTCTCCGAAAGTAGTCACATTAGTGCCCGGATCCGGCCCACCAAAGCCATTGTTAAAAATATTGACAGACGCATAATGGTCTGGATAACATTTAGCCAGGGCGGTAGCGCCGGCAGAACCCATGCTGTGTCCATAAAGCTGAATCCGGTTTGGATCAACATTGAATCGCCTGATCAACCAGGAATCGATCCATAAGTACCTGCGTTGGGTGTAATTGACAATCGTGTCTACATCAACGGGAATATTATCCGGCGTAAAGGGGTCGTAGTTCTTTCGCCAGCCGAAATGCCAGGTTGGCTCCTCCAAATTTGGCGGAATACTGCCCCGATAGCCCATCATATTATCGTCGTGCGCCAACAATATCCCTGTTTCCGGACGGATATTAATCTCCGCCCTGCTTCCCGGAAGAGATTGCCTGGCAGTTCCGCCGCCGCCGTGGAGCCAAACCGACATTGGGAAAAGCTGTGTGGTATCCAGCCCTGCAGGGGCTGATACAAAAAACAAGTGTGGCATGCCGTTTTTGGCAAAATTTGCCGTTACCGGAAAATCAGGTCTGTTTTCCCACTGATTTTGCCGGCCATCGCTCCACATCATAAAGGCAAAGCAATTAAATCCGGCGGCAAAAGGAGAGGGGAAAGAGGCCTGTAAATGGCATTCCACGGGGTCATTTGCCGGATTATACTGAATCTGAACCACATTGTCTGTGATGTTCTGCCCTGCAATTACCGCCGTCTCCTCGTTGGCGGCCACAGCGAAATACAAAGCGCCTGCCTGGTGAGGGGTAAAAACAAACAATGCCTCCAGGGTATCAAGTTGATACATCCCTCCTCCGGGTAAGGGGATACGGGGAGTTGCATTTAAAGCCACCTGTTCTTTCAAAGCAGCACAACTATATTCGAATTTATGCAATTTGCCGATTCGCAACGCTTCCGTTGTATTACTAAACGCAGAAGGCTTCGCGTAAACGGAATACCAATCTGGCAGCGGGAATCCGGCCTTCCAGACAATCCAGACCTGCCCCTGTGCATACCAGGCACGCACATTGGTTTGGGCAGTAAGCAGCCCCGAGAATAAAGCAAGACAAAGGGTAAGGATGTTTTTCATGTTGTTCATATTGGAGGGTTAAGTAGCGGCTATTGTCGCAGTAGCCGACCTGTCCCAAGATTGGTGAGCAAAAAGTAAAAGCCTTTGGGCAATGAACTGACGTTCAGACGGTTGGCGCCGTCCAGAAAGGAGTGCAACACGACTCGTCCGTCCACATCCAGCACCCGAACCTCCTTAACGCCATGCGGAAGCACTACCCAGTCAGTTGCCGGGTTGGGATACATGGCCAGGTCCGGAAACGCTTGCACCTCCTGTGCGCCAATAGTCATCGAGCAGGGATTGGAGATGAACTTGAAGTCTCTGCCCATAAAGTCGGAATGAAAATGATGTGCTGACCACATCACATCCAGTTGGTCTTTGACAAATTGCTGCTGCTGGGTGGTCAATCCGACAATTACCGGCCAGTTGGATGGGGTGTTGATTACCTCCATTTCAATTTGAGCAGGAGATTTGATCATATAGGCTCCCAGTCCAAAGCAGCCATTGCTCACCAATTCATTATTGATGGCATAGGACAAGGAGGAGTTTATGCCCGGAAGCCGCTTGAACCGTTCCGGATAGGTAGGCGAGGGGCGCAACAGATCGAATCCGGCACAAATTCCCTTCTCGGACAGAAACTCCCAGTTTTCATACGCCTGCATGGCGCCGGCGACCCCAACATCCGGGTGGTTGTCGCGCGCATTCATGGAAAACAGGAAGGGTACAGTGGTATTCTGAACGGCAAGATTTACCCCGGGATTGCAGTGGGTTACAGCAGCCTGCCAGTGCAATACACCTGCCAGCAGGGTAGAAAATGCACCGCCTGCTGAAAAGCCCAGTGCAGCCTGTGGCGTACCCCAGCTCATTTTTCCCCGGTTGATGAAGGTATCACGAATGGCGCGCACATTGGCGATGTCAACACTTTGAACAGAATCCGGAAAATAGTCGTACCGAATGGCGGCATCTCCGTTCAGATCCATCCCTACGGTGGATTCATCACTTTCCGTAATGATCACCCCCCAACCTTTCAGCACCAGATATCGGGCGAATTGAAACTGCTCATATTCCGAGCCGGCCCAGGAGGAGGCGGAGCCGTTGGTGCCGTGCCAGAGCCAGCAAACGCCCTGAGGCGCCGCATTGGCTGGGACATAGCTGAAAACTCGTTTCATGCGGTCGCGACCCATGATCTGCTCCTCCGTGAAGGGATAGTTGGAG
>JADZFI010000469.1 GCA_020850025.1 Saprospiraceae bacterium | reverse complement strand
TCCCAGAGGAAAGCCCGAAAATGGCGCCACGCACTTCGGAATCCCAATAGGGTGTTCCCAGACCAACAAATGCCGGAACCATGGCAATTGTGGTCAGCAGTCCGTTTTGAGAAGCAACAGCATCATTTCCGGTGTTCATCAACATAAAACATCCGGTCCCGTAGGTGTTTTTGGCCATCCCGGGTTTGAAACACCCCTGTCCAAACAAGGCTGCCTGTTGATCACCAGCTATGCCGGAAATGGGAACTCCTTCCAAACCGGTCAACTCCTTTTTGGCATATCCAAAAATGCCGGAGGAATTCATCACTTTTGGAAGCATGGCGGAAGGAATGCCTACTGCAGACAATAATTCGCAGTCCCAGTCCAGTTCCCGGATGTTGAAGAGCATGGTTCTGGATGCGTTGGTGTAATCGGTAGCATGTACATTCTCTTCACTCAAGTGCCAGAGTACCCAGGTATCTATGGTGCCAAATAGCAAGTGTCCGGCAAGCGCTTCATCGTATGCTCCCGGAACCTGATCCAGTATCCATTTGATTTTTGTAGCTGAAAAATAAGCGTCAATTAAAAGCCCGGTCTTATATCGAACCTCCGGATCCAGCCCCCTGGCTTTTAACGATTCGCAGATATCAACCGTTTGGCGACTTTGCCACACGATGGCATTATACACTGGCTTGCCCGTGCGCTTGTCCCAAACCACGGTGGTTTCACGCTGGTTGGCAATTCCAATGGCTGCGATGTTTCTCACGCCCACCTTTTTAACAGCCTCAGCCAGGGTGTTCCAGACAGACTCCCAAATTTCCACCGGATTCTGCTCCACCCAGCCGGGCTTTGGATAATACTGTGTGATTTCCTGCTGAGCAGATGCCTTTACATTGCCCATTTTGTCAAAAACAATTGCTCTGGTACTGGTCGTACCCTGATCAATGGCCATAATGTAACTCATGCAGAAGCAGATAATTTGGAATGGTTGTGATTTCTAATTTTCATTTTTACCCATTTTTCCAGTTCTACAGCATGAAAAACAATAACGGCCATTAAAATACTGATGCCAAGCTCCTTAAGTGAAAGCGGTTTGGTTTTTAATGCCTTGTTCATAAAGTGAAAATATATCACAAGCAATTGAAGTCCAAAAGTGAGCAATACCGAAATTAACAGGGGCAAATTGGTGAAAAAGCCCTGTTTGTACAGGAAGGTGCGGTCACTCCGAACAGCTAAAACGTGGCCAAGCTGCGCAACTGACAACACGGTGAACACCATGGTTTGCCAATGTTCCAAATTTTCACTCAGCGCCCATGCCTGGGTGCCAAGTGTAACGCCTGCCATTAGCAATCCTACCCAGATAATATGATAGGCTACACCATCCGAGAATAAACTCTCGTTGGTTGGTCGAGGGGGGCGTTTCATCACATCGTTTTCAGCTCGTTCATTAGCTAGTGCCAGGGCCGGTAATCCATCTGTAACGAGGTTGATCCACAGTATATGAATGGGTAACAAGGGGATAGGCATCCCCAGAAGCGGCGCTAAAAATATGGTCCATATTTCTGCACCGTTGCAGGTCATGATATACTTGACGAATTTTCGGATGTTGTCAAAAATTCTCCGACCCTCTTTGACGGCCTTTACAATGGTGGCGAAATTGTCATCCAGAAGGATCAGGTGCGCAGCTTCTTTACTTACGTCTGTTCCCTTAATCCCCATGGCTACGCCGATATTGGCAGCTTTTAGCGAAGGGGCATCATTCACCCCGTCGCCGGTCATGGCAGCAAAATGACCTTTTAGCTGTAAAGCACGAACAATTCTAAGTTTTTGATCAGGAGATACCCTGGCGTAAACTGAGGTTTGCTCTACTATTTTGAGGAACGACTCGTCGTCCAATTGCTGCAGCTCAGATCCGGTAAGTGTGAGCCCGGTATCGTCCAGAATCCCTATTTCCCGGGCAATGGCTTTGGCTGTAGCGGGGTGATCGCCGGTAATCATGACGGGTTTAATGCCGGCACTTTTACATTCTGCAATGGCAGGTTTCACTTCTTCTCTCGCCGGATCAATCAATCCGCAAATGCCAATCCATTGCATTTGTTGCTCAATGGTCTGATAGTCAAAGGGTTTCGGTAATTCATCCAGTATCTTACCGGCATAAGCCAAAACGCGGATACCTCTTTGAGCCCATTCTTCGGAGTATTGATCCAATACCTGTTTGTCAGCGTCCGACTGTAATGTGGCCGCGATTGCTTCACTTGCTCCTTTGGTTAAAACCAGGTACTTGCCATCGTAATGATGCACGGTTGTCATGCATTTGCGGTCTGAATCGAAGGGTAACTCTGCAATTCTTGCATATTTTTGGAATAGTTGGTAGTAAACCGGAAATGAAAGGTTATCCAAAGCCTTTTCCACCAGCGCCAGTTCGGTAGATTCCCCGAATGGTTGTTTTACTTCATTAAATTTGATGTCGTGGTTCAAGGCCATGCTAAGAACCAGGGGAGATGTTTCATCGAACAGACTGATATTCGGTTTTTCAAACATCTCTACGACCCTCATTTTATTCTGGGTCAGTGTTCCTGTTTTGTCACTGCAGATGTAAGTAACCGACCCCAGTGTTTCTACAGCCGGTAGTTTTCGAATCAGCGCTTTCTTCTTTGCCAGTCGAGCAGCTCCTCTTGAAAGGGCAATGGTAATAAGTGCCGGTAATGCTTCCGGAATAGCGGCAACGGCCAGGCTGATAGCAAGCAACAGGATTTTATATGGGTCTTCACCCCGCAAAACACCGCTCACAAATAGAATGGCGCAAATAACCAGGATGATATACGACAGGTTCTTCCCGAATTTTTCCATTCGTTCCTGAAGTGGGGTTACAGCTTCTTTCTCTTGCAGCATTCCGGCAATTTTTCCCAACTCGGTTTTCATGCCAGTGAAAAGCACCAAACCCTGGGCACGGCCATTGGTGACAAGCGTACCTTTAAAGCCCATGTTGAACTGATCGCCCAGGGGTATTTGTTCCT
>JADZFI010000468.1 GCA_020850025.1 Saprospiraceae bacterium | reverse complement strand
GATATTGCCCGATATCGGTTGGAGGAAATCATCGGCATCCGCTGGGATCAGGTGCAGCATCCGGATCGAGACGGTGGACGGTAGACGGCTTGCGACTTACGATGTACGACTTACGATTTGCGATTTTGGGGTTGTTTTGGGGCTTTGAGCTAAATCTTAGGGGAATACGTTGGGCAGAATCCTACCTTTGCCCTGAAAAGGCGCGGGGTGACACAAAGGCACTAAGTCGCAAAGGCACTAAGAAACCTTAAACCGAATGCCAACCAAAACACTAAAACACTAAGGCACTAAAACACTAAGTAATGAAAAATCTCCCGCTCATCCTCAACATCATTCTCTTTGCTCTGGTAGGCCATCTGTACTACCTGAATTCAAAAAAATCTGGCGGTAACACGTCCCAGGCCATCATGCCCTCCGCATCTCATGCCGGCGGCGCACGCATCGCCTACGTGAATGCCGATACGCTCGATGCCAAGTACGAGTGGTTGAAAGAACAAAAAACAGCCATTGAGCAGCGACTGGCCAATGCCGAAAAGAGCCTGGCCGGCAAGGAAGAAGCCCTGATGAAGGATGCCGCCGCCCTGCAACAAAAATTCCAGGAAGGCAATATGACCCAGGCCGAAGCTGAAAAACAGCAGGCAGCACTCATGCAACGCGGCCAAAAACTCGAGGAAGAAAAAATGCGCCTCAGCAAATCGCTGAGCGAAGACCAGAAAAAAGCGTTCGACGACCTCTACGCCAACGTGGAAGCACAACTGAAAACCTTGTCTTCCCAGATTGGCTACGACTACATCCTGTCGTATTCCCGCGGCGGACAAATCCTGATGGCCAACGACAGCCTCGATATCACCAAACAGGTGCTGGATCTGCTCAACGCTAAAGGTAAATAATCGTTCTATGGCGCTCCTCACCCTGCGCAAAGCCACTACGGCCGATATTCCGCAAATCCGGAGTCTGGCAGAAAAAGTCTGGTGGGAACACTACCCGGACATCATCAGCAACGACCAGATTGCCTACATGCTCGGTCAGATGTACTCCGAAGCGGCCTTGAAACGGCAAATGACAGAGGAAGGCCAGGAATTCTGGCTGCCGGAAGAAAACGGCAAGGCCCTGGGTTTCCTGGCCATCAGCCCGAAAGGCGAGGGGGAGTATTTCATGAATAAATTCTACCTCGACTCCCGGGAACGCGGCCTGGGTACCATTGTGTTCGAGCTGATGCTGGCGCGTTATCCGGACCTGAAAACGTTGCGTTTGCGGGTGAATCGCCGGAACTACAAAAGCGTCAATTTCTACTTCAAGGTGGGCTTCCGCATTGAATTTTGCATTGATACGCCATTTGGTGAAGGCTACGTGATGGATGATTTTCAAATGATTTACCGGATTTAACATGCTGTCCGTTCATTCCGACGAATATTTCATGAAACAAGCCCTTGTCGAAGCGCAAAAAGCCTTTGAAGAGGGAGAAGTGCCGGTAGGAGCGGTCATCGTATGCGAAGGCCGGATCATTGCGCGTGCCCACAACCAGACGGAAATGCTCACCGACGTAACGGCCCACGCAGAAATCCTGGCCCTGACGGCTGCCAGCAGCTACCTGGGCAGCAAATACCTGCAAGACTGCACCCTGTACGTCACCCTCGAGCCCTGCGTCATGTGCGCAGGCGCGCTCGCCTGGGCCCAACTCGGCCGTGTGGTGTACGCCGCCTCCGACGACAAGCGCGGGTTCATGCTCCACGGCGGCAAAACCCTCCTGCACCCCAAAACCAAACTGGAAATGGGCATCATGCAGGAAGAATGCGGGCAATTGGTGAGCAGCTTTTTTAAGGGGAAACGCTAGTTTTTTTACCGCGGAGGCGGAGAGGCGCGGAGGGGATTTTTTACCGCAGTTTTTTTTTACCGCAGAGACGGAGAGGCGCGGAGCTGCTGTTTTTGCAATCTCTACTTCCTTCCTCTTTGATGCCTTCCACGTTACCCCCTCCGCGCCTCTCCGTCTCTGCGGTAAAAAAATCCTCTCGGCGCCTCTCCGCCTCCGCGGTAAAAAACCCCTACTTTTACCCCACAACATAACCTTTCCCCTCGTGTCTATCTTTTCTCGTATTCCTTCCAAATACCATATCTGGCTGGGCGCTGTGGCTTCCATGCTGCTGCTGTTCCTGCTCGCCCGCCCCATTTTCAAGGATTATTTTAGCCGGCCCAACACCATGATGTATTCCTTCGGGGGCGATGCCCTGATGTTGTACTACAATCCGGCCTATCATACGCGGTACGACGATGGCTCCACCCTCCGGTCAATGGGTTATCCGGAAGGGGAATACATCTACCTCACCGATGCGCAGGGCGCCCTTGCCAATGTCATGCAATGGGTACACCGGCACATCACCGATCTTACTTACCAGACGGTGGGCTGGGTGAACGGCTTTAACCTGTATCTGCTCTTTGCTGCGGTAATATTGGTGTTCCTCCTGCTCAGATCCCTGAAGGTTCACATGGCCACCGCCATTTTGCTGGCCCCGGTCATTGTGCTGCTATCGCCTCAGATCCGGCGTATGGGCGGTCACTTCGGACTGGCGTACCCCTTTTTGATTCCCATGGCCATGCTGTGGTTTGTGCGGAAGTATCGGGTAGGTGTGTTGGAAAAACGCGATGCGCTGGTGCTGCTGGTGTCCGTGTTTTTTACATTCAACAATCCTTACGTCGGGTTCAATATCAACTTTTTCCTCATTTTGGCCGGACTGGTTCTGTTTGCAGCAGAGGGCTTCAAACGAGCCAACTGGAAACGCCCGGCCATTATTGCAGGAATGGGACTGGCCTCCCTGGCCATCGTTTTTCTCGATTTCAAACTTTTCGACCCCGTGCACGACCGCCTGAGTCCGCAATGGGGCTTTTTCTTTTACCATGCCACTTTTGAGGGGCTGTTCCACCCGCCGGGTTCCATTTTGCACGACTGGCTGGTGCGCAACAAGGTCATGGTGTCGGAAGTGGAATTTGAAGCCATGCTGAATGTAGGCATTGTGGCTACCCTTTGTTTGGCAGCCATGCTGTTGCTTGCCCTTGCCGGAATTTTCT
>JADZFI010000467.1 GCA_020850025.1 Saprospiraceae bacterium | reverse complement strand
GAACACGGCTGCCGTGGAGCCGTTTTTAGATTTCTCCGGCGAAAAAGAACGGTGATAGTAGGCCTCGCCTTCCCAGCGATTGTCGGCGGAGTAGAGGTTGTATTCCAGTCCGGCTACGCGGTTCCAGGGCTGCCAGCCTGATTTCTGGTTTTCATTGAGCGGTTCCAGAAAGTTTTGTTTGTTCACAAAAACGCCGCTGATGGTACTTCGGGCAAAGATTTTCTGTTGCAGTGTGGCCACGCTGAAATTGGCGGCCGGCAACACGGAGGTGGAATCCCAGTCGCGCTGCCGGGTTTGCATATTGAGCAGGCCCACCCGCAGGCCGTCGGTCACTTTCCCGCTCAATCTGGCCCCGGCAATGATGGGCACTTTCTCGTTTTGGCCGGTCACCGGGTTGTAGGCAAGGCCTACCCTGCGGGAGAAAAACGGCCGGGTGTCGGGGAAGCCAAACATGGCAAACAGATCGCGGTTTTCCAGAAAGAACTGGCGGATTTCCGGGAAAAACAGCTCAAATCGGCTCAGGTTGGGCACCTGCCGGTCAACTTCCACCTGGCTGAAATCCGGATTGATCGTCAGGTCGAGATTCAGGCCGGGGGTGAGACCAATCTTGGCATCGCCTCCAATGGCGCCGGTCAGGGTGGTTGGCCGGTCTTTGATTTTCAGGGTATTGGCATCGCGCAGATAATCTATGGAAGCGCTGCTGATGGCGTAGGGAATCAAACTGATGTTGGCGCCGGGCTTGGGTGGCGGGGTGTCCCAGATCAGGCGGCCGGCAAACGACAGGTTGGTATTGGAAAACTGAAAAGGCACGGGCGCCCAGGTGCTGGATTCAAAGTCAATGATCTTGGTGCGGATAAATTGTAAACCCCAGCTGTTTTCTCCTTCCGATACGTTGTAGCGCAGGGTTTTGAACGGAATGGCCATTTCTACGGTCCAGTGATCCTCGAAAGTCTGAACAGCGGAGTTCCATTTATTGTCCCACTCCAGTGCCATGGCCTCTCCGGTGCTGATGATGCCTTCGCGCTGTACGTTGAGCGGACTCACACTGAAGATAAAGCCATTTTGGCCGTCTTTATTGGGCTCCAGCATGATGTTAAACACATCAGTGGTACCTCCGCCAAAATCTCGGCGCATGCTTTGCACCGTGTAGTCCGAACGTTTTTCCCAGCACACCGCGCCGACGTACAGATTCCGGTCGTCGAAGGTAATGCGCACCTCGGTAGGCCATTTGCTGTAGGCCGTATCGTTCGGGAAACAAAGCTTGAAATGATCTGCTTTTTCAGCGCTGGTTTGCCAGGCCTGCTCGTTCAAATTGCCGTCCAGATGGATGGCGCCAACGGCTTTTTGAGCACGGAGGCGGTAACGCTCGGCATTATTCTGGGCAAGAAGCGCAAAATTTGTGGAAAAAAGCAGCAGGACGCACCACAGGGATTTCATATCAAACATTTGAGCGGCGAAGGTAAGAAGCCGCCCTGCTCACGCCCGACACATTGACGGAAACTAACCCGCTTTTGGTCGGATTATTCAGAACCCTGAGCCGCTTTCTTCATTTCCTCGGCCAATTCTGGACCTAAATAGGCATCAATGGCGTTGTGCACCCAATAAATGACCGGTGTCATCACCAGGGCTACGATCCCTTTGTAGCAATAGTTCATGATGCAAATGGCCAAAACTTGCACAAATGGCAACTGTTGGCCAATGTACAAGGCAATAAAGACCACCACGAAACTGTCGAGAAACTGGGAAACCAGCGTGCTTCCCGTGGAGCGCATCCAGAGTTTGCCCTCCCCGGTGCGGGCTTTTATCCGGTGAAAAACGGCCACATCTACCACCTGCGATACCAGAAAGGCGAACAACGACCCCACAATGATCCACAAACTCTGCCCGAATACCACAGCATAAGCGGTATTGTAATCGCCCACCTGAGCCCGCATGGCCTCCTGCTTGGCAGCCGACATGCCCGGCTTGATATGCGCCGTTCGCCACCAGTCGGCCGGCTCCAGGCCCATGGCCATGAACAGCATCAGAAACCCATAAGCGATCAAACCTGCTGTGATGTAAGAAATGATCCGCACCCCCTTCGGCCCGAAATACTCATTCATCAGGTCGGTCATCACAAACACAACCGGCCACAGCAAAACACCGGCCGTCAGGGTAAATGACAGGCCGCTCTGCCCCAGCACCGACCAGTTCACCGGATCAAAGCCCAGGGTTTTTTCCAGTGAAAACAATTTGACGCCCATAAACTCGGCCACCAGCGCATTAGCCACAAAAAAGCCCGCCATAATGGTCCATAGGCGATTGGGTTTGGAGGAGAAAAATGCGCGCATTTTTGAGTGTTTGAGTTGGCGAGTGTTTGAGTTGGCGCTGCGTCTGGGACGATGTATCTCGGAACTTCGTTCCGGGATACCCTAAGTTGGATGACCGGAAGCTCTTCTGCCAAGCGGCGCATCCCGGAACGGAGTTCCGGGACACGCCGTTACACCGTAAGTCGTAAGTCGCAAGTCGTTTACCCTGCGTCTTCCTCGTGGTCGCAGTGGTAGTGTTGTTTTGGGCGGGAGGGGCGTTCGCCGCCTTCGCCGCCTTTTTTCTCGGTTTGTAGTTTTTGGATGAGACGGGCGCGTTCTTTCTGTACTTCTTCCTGACGCTTGAGGTCTTCCTCGCGGTCGAAGAACAGGATGCCGTCTACCCAGGTTTTTTCTGCTTTGGCGTAGATGGAGAGCGGGTTATCGCTCCAGAGCACTACGTCGGCATCCTTGCCGGTTTTGATGGAGCCGGTGCGATCGTCCACGCGCATGAGTTTGGCGGGGTTGATGGTCACCATTTTCCAGGCGTCGTGTTCTTTCATGCCGGCGTACATCACGGATTTGGCGGCTTCCTGATTAAGACGACGCGCCATTTCGGCGTCGTCAGAGTTGATGGCTACTGTTACGCCGCGGTCGGCCATGATCTTGGGGTTGTACGGAATGGCTTCGTACACCTCAAATTTGTAGGCCCACCAGTCGGAGAAGGAGGATCCGCCTGCGCCGTGTTTGGCCATTTTATCGGCCACTTTATACCCTTCCAGGATGTGGGTAAAGGTATTCACCCGGAACTTAAACTGCTCGGCCACGCGCATGAGCATGGTGATCTCGGATTGCACGTAAGAGTGGCAGGTAATGAATCGCTTGGAATCCAGAATTTCGGCCAGGGCTTCGAGGTCCAGATCACGACGGAAAGGCTTGCCGGAGGCGCGCAGGCGTGCGTACTCCTGGGCGCGGGAGAAGTAATCAACGTACACCTGCTCTACGCCCATACGGGTTTGCGGGTACCGACTTCCGCCTTCGCGGCCCCAGTTGCTTTGTTTGACGTTTTCGCCGAGGGCGAATTTGATATAGCCGGGCCAGTTCTGGAACTTCATCTCCTCCGGCGCATAGCCCCAGCGGAGTTTGACCAGCTGTGTTTGTCCGCCAATGGGGTTGGCTGAGCCGTGCAGCAGGTGGCTGGACGTAACCCCGCCTGCCAGTTGGCGATAGATGTCGATATCTTCAGAATCAATCACGTCGCCGATGCGCACTTCTGCAGAGGATTCCTGCGTGCCCTCATTTACGTTTCGCGTAAGGGCAATGTGTGAATGCTCGTCAATAATGCCGGCCGTGAGGTGCTTGCCCTCGCCATTGATCACCACGGCATTGTCCTGTACCGGTAGTTTGCGACCAATTTTCTGGATTTTGCCGTTGGAAATCAGCACATCAGTATTGTTGAGGATGCCTTCTTTTTCGCCTGTCCAGACGGTAGTGTTCTGTATCAATACTGTTTCAGGGCGCGGTTTGTCTTTCCATCCGAATGCCGTGAACGGGTAAATGACGTCGCCAAGCGTAGGTGGCGCAGGCACAGGATCCTGTTTTTTAGGCTTTTCAGGCTCTCCGGCTTTGGCATATTCAGCCGTCCAGCTCGCCCAGGAGCCGTCCTGCAGCGTGCCTGTTCCCGACATACGTTGTTTCTCCAGCGTGCCGGAGAGTCCGATGTAGCCTTTTTTCAGTGTGTCGGGCTGGAAAGAAAGCGTAACAAGTCCACCCGGCTGGTAGCTGAATGTGGCTTTGATTTTCGAGCTGTCAGATTTCATGAGCTGGGCTTCCGGAGCGTCAGCTTTGCCTTTGAGTGTGAGTGTGTAGGCATCTGGGCCAACTTTGAGTTGGTAAATACCCAGATTTCCGGCCGGCAGGGACTTGTCGGGGTTGACATCGAAAGCGCGGCCTTTCACCCAGTGTTGCTGGATTTTGGTGTCAGATTTGAAAATGCTACCGTTGGTGATGAGGAAATTGGCCACTTTGCCGGGCTCCAGGCTGCCTACCTGTGTGTAGGCGTTGACGAAGGTGGCCGGGTTGTAGGTCAGGGCTTTGAGGGCCGTTTCTTCGTCCAGGCCGTATTCAATGGCTTTGCGCAGGTTTTCCCAGAATTTGGACTTTTCTTTCAGTCCGTGGGTAGTGAGGCAAAACGGCACCCCGGCACTTTGGAGTCGGGCGGGGTTGGAGGGCGCCAGTTCCCAGTGTTTGAGGTCTTTGAGCGGCACGCTCATGGCATCGTAGGGGTCGCGCACATCGTACCCTTCAGGGAAATTGAGCGGTACGATCATAGAGTACCCGGTTTTCACGATCTCACTGAGTCGCTGGTAGTCGTCGCCGGCAGATTTCACCACATATTTCACTCCAAACTCCTGCCCGATTCGGGCCATGCGAAGCACATCCAGTTTTTCACCGGCTTCGAAGATCTGCGGCAGACTCTGTACGGCATTCCAGGCATCGAGCGAGAGGTTTTCTTCTTCCTTGTAGCCTTCGGTTTTATACCACTGGCCATCGAGGTAAGTTTGGCGCAACAAGGCGATGATGCCCATGAGCGAGGAAGGGTAGTTTTGCGTGCTGGTGCCTTTGCTGAAGGAGAGGTGATGGCCGGCTTTTTCGGCCAGGATCAGCTCGTGTTCGCGCAGATCGCCGGGCATTACCAGGGCGCTGGTGCCGCGGGAAATACCATCGGCGCGGTGGGTAAGCAAGGCGCCGAAGCCCAGTTTTCGCCATTCTTCGGCTGCTTTGGCATCATTGCTGAATTCAGCGGCGGCACTGTATTCTGTGCGCAGGGCCTGGTTCCAGCTGTAGGCGCCTTTTTTATTGGACAGCGGCTGGGCCGGCCGGCCAAATCCGCCGCCGCCTTCCGGGCGTGGCGGCACCGTCAGACCGAAGTCGGCGGCATACAGATCAATAAAGGAAGGGTAAATGGTTTTTCCGGTGCAATCGTGCACTGCGGCGTCTTTCGGCACGGTTACATTCAATCCGGCGGCCACCACCTTCCCGTCGCGAATCAACAGGGTGGCTCCTTCGATACGGGTTTTGTAATCGGTGTAAATGGTAGCATTGGTGAATGCGTGCAGGCCGGAGCGTTCGTCGGATGGAGCGGCCACCGGGAAAGTTTGCTGGGCGAGTGCCACGGATTGAAACAAAAGCAAGGCTGCCAGGGAGCGTAAAAAGAGCCGGATCATGTTGTGGAGGAATTGGTTTATGGGGGTGAAGGTAATGAAGGGGCCGGGGAAAATGCAAGTGTTAAAATGCCTCACCTCTTTTTTGATGATTCAAGCTAGACTTGATACGCTGGGTATTTGCTAACAAATAAATGATAACAAGGAGGTAAGGAATAGCACATGCATTGCCCCAACACTAAACGTTCCAAAGTTTACTCACTATCATTAATTCCAATAATTAACTCATTAAAAAGCTTGTGATAAGTCTGTTGAAATTTAATTAGTTCGCTTCTTGATTCTTCTGAAAAAGCGATTTTTTCGTTTTTGAATTGAGCGATAAAGTCGTTATTGTTAGTAACCAACTCTCTTAATTCATTTTGATATGGCTCTAACTTCTTTATGTCAATCTTGTATTTTTCATTAATTAAAATCATTATATCATTTACTCGGATATTCATTAGCTTAAACCATGGAATTACTCTTTGAGGGTGAGTATTACTAGAGTATAGATTATTCAAGCAACTTTTATATTCATTTCTAATATCCTTTATTTCATTGATGAAATGATCCTTTAACACACGCTTATTCGTGAGTTTATTTTGAATAGTTTTAACTATCCAATAAGTGAGACCCATATTTACAATTATTGCAGTGAGCTCAATCCAATCAGACACTCCTAAAGAGCAAAAGATGCTTAGTTGGCAGCAGGTTGTTCCCATATTTCATGTTTAAGTTCATTGTCAATTAACCGAAACCACGCTGGGTGGGCCTTAGTTACAATAGGGCGTTGTTTGTTTTTTCTTCTTGCTTCCCATTGTGGAAATGTTTGGTTTAAAATCATTTCCTTCCAATGAGGTTCCTGATCAGATATGATCTCTATTCTGCTCTCGATAATATCCAGAGAGAAGTCATAGACTAAATTCCCGAATGCTTCATCTAAAAATGATGATGCATAACCTGCAGTATTGTCAAGATTCACACTGAGTTTTTTATTCGCTTCATAAGCCTCTTTAAAAGCTTGGTTTAAAACGCGATGATAAAACTCTTCACCGGAATTATCGCTAATATTACAGTGCCGTAAATTAGGAAATTCAGAAAAATCATCTAAAATACTTACTCTTTTCATTGTTGTAATATTATTGACGAAAAACAGGTGGGAGTCATTTCCCATTGATAAAAGGTTCCTTTGAATTTAAGATTCCTTTTAGTAAATTCTCTAGACTTCGAATCATCATCAAAATGCAAAAT
>JADZFI010000466.1 GCA_020850025.1 Saprospiraceae bacterium | reverse complement strand
GTTAGATTACTATGATCCATTCTTTTTGGATATGTACTACTACGACCAGTTCTTCTCTCCGGGCATGTCCATCTATGTGTCAAACTACAATGACTACTGGACCTGGCGCCGCTGGCAGCGCTGGCAGCGTTGGAATTCCTGGGGCTGGAACAGCTTTGACTACGGCTGGGGCTGGGGCGCCGGCTGGAACAGCTGGGGCTGGAACAGTTGCTACCGTTTCAACAGTCCGTGGCACAACCCCTGGGTAGTGAACAACTACTACTACGATCCTTACTGGACCTGGAACGGTTACAACCCGTACTACGGTAACTGGGGGTGGGGTGGTAACACCTGGGTGAACAACCATTACTACTACAACAACGGCAACAACGGTGGCGGCGGCGGTTACGCTCCTCGCACCTACACCGGTCCGCGCCGCGGCGGTACGCAGGGAAATCCCGGATACGCCCGCATAGCCGATAGCAAAGGCCGTCTGGCGCCTAACGATAACAGTGCCCCAACCATAGAAAAAGCTACACCACGCGCTGGCCGTACTGCTACTGATATGGATCCGGGTACAGCCACAGGTCGCACCAAGCCGGTCGACTCACAAGGCCGTACGGTTACGCCGGATAACTCCGGTCGCCGTCCGCAGGATGCCGAAGGTCGCACCCGCACACCTGATGCGCCCACCGGACGTGGCGTGGAAAGCCCCACCAGCCGCCCGGGTGATGCTGCTAAACCTCGCCGCACCGACGAGGGCCGTCCATCGCGCCAGGAAACGCCTACACGCCGCGACGACGGTTACACTCCGCGTCGCTCGGAAGAACCTGCTGCACGTCCGCAGCGCAATGAAACGCCTGCACGTCGCAACGAGAACGAAGGCTACACCCCGCGCCGTACCGAGGAGCAGCCCAGCCGCAGGCAGGAAGAAACTCGGCCAACGCGCCGCGCAGAAGAACGCAGCTATGAGCGTCCGAGTCGTTCAGGTGGCAACGACAGTGGTTCGTACGAACGCAGTAGTCGCCCAAGTCGCTCAGATAGTGGTAGCAGCCCCAGTATGCGCTCCGGCAGCAGCGGCAACAGTGGCAGTTCCGGCAGCAGCCGCGGCAGTAGCAGCGGTGGCGGCGGAGGTCGCAGCAGTGGAGGTGGTGGCGGCAGCCGCGGTCGCAACTAAGCCCAATAATTGATCAGACCAGGAGGCGGAAATCGGTGCGTGTCGCCTTTTTCCGCCTTCTTTTTTGCCAGAATTAACCATTCTTATACCATGAAAAAGATTACCATCCTAACCTTCGCCCTTTTCTGCCTTGGGCGGGTTTTTGCCCAGAATGCCAGCGATGTGCTTCGCTATTCCTATCTACAGCCCAGCGGCTCGGCACGTTATGTAGGCGCCGGTGGAGCTTTTGGCGCCCTGGGCGCCGAATTCGGCGCCATCAGTCAGAACCCTGCAGGCCTGGCTATGTTCCGCAGTAATGAACTCACCTTGACGCCTTCGCTCTTGTTTGCCCGAACAGAAGCCGGTATTGCCGGAAATCCGGAGTATAGCGACGATAGAAGCAAGTTCGGGTTTGATAACATCGGGCTGGTTTTCAATTCTTCGCTGGGCGAGTCCAGTGACTGGAAAGCATTCAATTTCGGCATCGGCTACAATAGACAAGCCGATTACAGCCGATCCATTTACTACGAAGGCCAGGCCGCCGGAACCATTATGAACGGCTTTTACAACAACTACGTCAACGGCGTATCGGATCCTTTCGGATCGGAACTGGCTTACAATGGCAATGCCATTTACCCGGACAACAACGACAACCTTACCTATGATTTTGCCGGCAATGAAAATGCGGTGGTGAACCGTTCGCAGATCATCAACACATTCGGCCGTATGAATGAAATGGCCCTGGCTTTTGCCGGAAACTATGATGAAAGGCTTATGATAGGCGCTACAGTAGGCGTACCATTTGTCAATTATCGCATTGAAGGCGAATACATTGAGAGCGATCCTTCCGAGGCGGTGGACTACTTTGACAAGCTTACCTACACCGAGTATTTGCGCACCTCCGGGGTGGGGGTTAACCTGAAAATGGGGGTTATCTATAAAGTGACACAGGCACTGCGCTTGGGCGCCGCCTTCCACACGCCTACCGCCTTCCGCATGACCGACAATTTCAGCAACACCTTTACGTACGATTATACGGATGGCAATGGCTCCTACCTTGGAGAACCGCAACTTTCGCCTGACGGTACTTTTGATTACCGGCTTCGTACGCCTTGGCGTGCCAGCCTGAGTGGTGCTCTGGTGGTGAAAAAAATCGGATTCCTGAGCGCAGATGTGGAGTGGGTAGATTATGCCGCCAACCGTTACAATTTTACGGCCGATGTGGCGAGCCAGGACAACAAGGTCTACGAGCGGCAGGTGAACAACGACATCTCCCGCAGCTATCGCCAGGCTATGAACGCCCGTTTTGGCGCCGAACTGGTGCTGAGTGAATTCCGTTTGCGTGGTGGCCTGAACCTGCTGGGCGATCCTGCGGAAGGCGCTCCCGATTTCAACACGGCCTTTACGGCCGGTGCAGGCGTGCGTGCCAAGTCGTTTTTCCTGGATTTCGGCTATCGAAGAGGCAAAAGTACCGGAGCCATTAGCCCTTACAGCGGCGCTCCGGGAGTTGCTACCAGTGTGATTACCAACGACTTTTTATTCACGCTGGGTTTCAAGTTTTAACAGGCGGCTGGTATTTTTGTACCAGTACATCAAAAAAACCTGAAAAAAAAGGTTGGCACATGTAGGATACAGCCCTATCTTTGTGCCAACCTTTTTTTAATCCGCAGGCATTCGTGCCGGCCTTTGCTCTCCCATTCCGATTTTCTTTTCCGATTTTAAAGTATCTACTTTTAAATCATTGCCACTTTCGACCGTATGGACGCAATTCGTGGTGTGTGCTCTTAAGCTGTTAATCAGTTTTGGGAAAGCATTTCGCGCTTTGCTTCAATTATAATCTCATGGTTGCCCCTTCCGGTTAGGCTCGCGGTGAGGGGCTTTTTTTGTCAAAAAGTGCCGTTCAGGCCTCAGATATTACCTCAAAACCAGGAAAACTTAATCGCCCAGCCGATAAGAAATCGAATAAAACTATGGGCCTCGGCCTTTCGGTTTTCCCGTTTAATTGGGGTTTTTACAAGCTTTCCCATTCCCCCCCAGCAAGAAGGCCCGCTCAGGTGGGTCTTTTTGTTTTTAGGGCGTCAGCACCAGATTGTCAATCCAATAGATATGGAAAATTACACCTAACCATTAGTGAATATTCAGATGCTGGGTTAGAGGCTTCCCTTATTAAGGCAAGGGCAGTTTTGTCTCCATTTCTGGCATAGTGAGCTAATCTATCAAGCTTTTCCAGGTAATTTAGTCGGCGTTTGTTTAGTCCGCTTCGATCAAGCCCGGCACGTTTGATCGTTTGCTCTCCTTTTTCGTCAATGGCAAGTGGGATTTCTCGGTTAAAAAAGATATGAATTCCAGGTTCATCTGTGCCTGGATTAACGATCGATGGCTTTTCTTCGGATAATTTATGGGTTAAATGATGTGTTTTAACGTTTTAACTCGAAACTGTTCGTCTTCCAATGGGAAATAGTTTCTTTTATATGTTTGATTACAAATTTGACAACAATAAAAAAGATTCTCAAAATCATAGGCCAGCCAGTAGTACCCTGGGTATTGCAATGGCAAACGGTCATCTAATTGTAATGCAGCTTTAGGCCGATAGTGCTCAACATCACCAAATGAGATTGCCGTTATTTCTGATTCACAAAAGCAACATTTCCCATATTGTACTTTTATGAGTGCATATTTAACGCTCTGATGACCATAAATTTTGGGAAGGAATTTAAATTTTATTTTGCCGGAATCGAAAGAATCTTCATGTTGTTTTCTTGCTGCATTGCATTTGTTTTCAGGATGCTCCGGATCAAGAATTGCAGGCGTTTCGATGGATTTTTTATCAATTCGAATCATTTAGAACTTCTAATTATCTCGTACTTGGATTTGACTTCAGCCGCTTCAGGTGTTCAGATATTCGGACATTCAACGGTGTCTCCTGCGAATGAAAAAGCTCGAAATCTCGATCCAACTCTTTTAGTTCTGCCATCTCTGTTGGATTAATTTCCTTTTTTCTTAGAAGTTCCGACCGGCGTTCATACTTTTTTGCAGCATTCAGACCGTATGGCGTGTCAATATCAAAAACCAATTCAAGCCAATAATCATAGGTCTTTTCATCTTTTGATAGTACTGGAAACCCTTCTGCTAAATGGCTATCCCCATTGGGTTTTACTAATTTATACACCCATGCGTCATCAACGGAGCCTACTACAAAGGGCGAATGTGTGCTGATAAATATTTGTGCATTGGGGAACAAAAATTGAATAGCAGGCAATATTTTACGTTGCCAGTCTGGGTGCAAATGCACTTCAATTTCGTCCAAAAAAAGAATGAAATTACGTTCCAGAGCAGGCGTATCATCCTTCCAGGCTAACCGATCCATCCGCATCAATAAGTCACCGAGCCAAGAAATAATACTTTTTAGCCCATCAGGAAGTTGATTGAAGTCTAAACGTTCGCCATCTATTTCAATCCGAACGGCATATGGTTTGGTCTCCAGCCGAAAGGCGATCTTTTTTTGGATAATGGCGCCAATCCCTTCTTCCAATGTAGCAATGGACTTTCGGCGACTGGTTGCTTCTTCCTGTTCATTTTGTGATATAGCAATGGCCTCAGCGGCAATGGTATTGGCTATCCACTGAAGTAATATTTGTGGGTTGGACGTGCGCTGAAATTGAAGTGCGTCATCCAAAGGATGTTGACTTATTTCCTGAATGCCACTTATCTGAGCATTGGATAACTGACGGTATCCAGAGTATGCGAAAACAGCAAAAGAATAGATTGCGTTGCGGTCAGATCTTTTGCGTAAGTAATCGTGAATAAACGAAGGTTGCCCTAGTCTTGGGGGTTGACCATCAAAGATACATTCAGAAGGAAGGTAGTCATTATCGTTAAATGTGATTTTAGCTTTGGCAGATTTATTTTTGGATTTAGTAAGAAACTCATTTGGTGTATGGTTGTGAAAGCTACCTGCTAACAACTCTAAGATAGTGGTCTTTCCAGTTCCATTTTCACCAGTTAGAATATGAATCTCTGCTTTACCCGGTTGTGGGTTGGGCTTAAATTGTAACAGAAGATCGCCAAATGGACCGACCTGTTCTATTTTTATTTGACTAAATCTAAATGCCATGTTACAAAGTTAAACATCATCCAATGAAATTGCCAATTTTTGATTGATTAAAGGCAATTGCCCACAGTTCCGGTTACGCCAGCACCAGGTTGTCAATCAGCCTCACCTCTTCCGCAAAGGCTGCCGTGCAGGCTACGATACTGCTGCCCATACCTGTGTCGTTCAGCGAAAGAATCGCTCCTTTAGTGCTTATGGGCTCCAGGGTTACACCGTCCACCAGTTCAAAATACTCAGGACGCAGGCCGGCTGCACGCAGTTTATCCATTGCCTGCGTTTTGATTTCGTCGCGCGGGACATCGGCTTCCAGCGCTGATTTGGCCCATTGAAGGGTTTGATAAATGACGGGGGCTGCTGCGCGCATCTCCGGGGTAAGGCGCACATTTCGACTACTCATGGCGAGGCCGTCTGGTTCGCGCACGGTGGGGCACATGATGAGTTCCACCGGCAAGGCGAGCTGACGGATCATATCGCGAACAATGCTGAGTTGTTGGTAATCTTTCTGGCCCATGTACAGCTTGTGCGGGCGCACAATATCGAGGAGACGGTTTACTACGGTGGCCATGCCCTTGAAATGACCCGGGCGGAACTCTCCCTCCATGACCTTGTCGAGCACCCCGAAATTCAGTTCAATGGTGAGGTCAATACCAGGAGGATATACTTCTTCCACCGGAGGCATGAACAGCACGTCACAGCCCGCCTCAATCAGCAATTCGGCATCTTTTTCCGGCGTGCGCGGGTATTTCTCCAGGTCCCTAAGGTCGTTAAACTGGGTAGGATTCACGAAAATACTGGCCACGGCTATGCATTCGTCGCGTTTGGCCATACGGATGAGTTCCAGGTGTCCGCTGTGAAGGGCTCCCATAGTGGGGGCAAAGCCAACCGGCCGGGTTTGACGATCCAGCCATTGCCGCAGATCGGCTACTTTTTTGAAAATCAGCATCAGGAGATCAGATGTTTTGACGGACAAATGTAGGCTGTTGCAACCTTTTGCGGGCAGGAAAGGGAAGATTGTGCGAGAATAAGGACTGTAACCCGGATAACCTTCAAAACAAAATCATTTTATATTTCCCCCATAATTTCAATAACCACGCTTTTATGGCCCTTTTTCAAACCTCTGTACTAAAAAAACACCTCGCCGACCTCAACCAACGAACCGTTGAAAATGCTTTTCAGGTTTTTAGTCAAAAATTTCAGGACCCAACCCGGCAGGAAAACATCCGCAACTCCAAAGAGGAAGAATATCAGGAAGGATTTCTTCGCGACCTCTTTGTAGAAGTACTCGGCTATACCCTCAAACCCGCCTCCGGCTTTAACCTGGTGGCCGAGCTGAAAAATCAGTCGGACTCCAAAAAAGCCGACGGCGCCATTCTCGCAGCCGATGGAACGGCCATCGCCGTGATTGAGCTGAAAGGAACAAATACCACCGATTTTAAAAAAATTGAAGAACAAGGCTTTGGGTATAAAAACCAGCAACGAGGCTGCCGCTACGTTATTACCTCCAATTTCGAGCGCCTGCGCTTTTATTGTCACTAATCACCAAAAGTGTACCACCTGTTTGCACCAAAAGTGTACCACCGGTAAATCATAAATTATCCCGGACAAAACCCGGGATATTATGTACGGTATGGATACACACACCACAGTCAAGAC
>JADZFI010000465.1 GCA_020850025.1 Saprospiraceae bacterium | reverse complement strand
GGGAAACCTAATCTGTGTAAAATCTGTGCAAAAAATCCGTGTAAAATCTGTGCGAAATCAATCTCTCTGCGCCCACCCCAATTAGAACTGTAGGCGCCAGCTGAAGTTCGGGATGGTAGTTAGCTGAAGCTTGGTTTCAATCTTGTCTGTGTACGGATCGTAAAAATGATAGGCCACATTTTCCTGGGCTGTCAGATTCTGTATATCCAGCGCAAAAGTGGAGCTGCGCCGGTTGCCCAGATCTCTCCGCCAGTACACGCGTAAATCGGCACGAAAATAATCCGCCGATTGTTGATCATAGCCATTGGCGTAGTTGTAAATGGTAGTGTTATTCAGGCGTGAGAGCTCCAGATCCACTACAGGCTCCCGAACCCCTCCCATCCAGATCACCCGACCGTTTATTCCGATGGTTCGCTCCTTTCCGGGCCGTTTTTCTTTTTGCCATTCCTTGCCAAATACCAGGTTCGCTATTTTGCCCACATTCCAACGGGAAGGCGCCAGATCCGCCCCCTCGTCCAATCGATATTGCCCGGATAACAGCGTGGCATTGATCATCATGAACCAGCCATTGACAAGACGCCGCTCCAGGCTGGCTTCCAGGCCTTTGGTGTCGCCCTGTACCGTCGACAAAAAGCTATTAGCCTGATAGGGTGCGAACTCGGAAATATTATTCAGCCCTAAGCCAAACGTCCTGAAATCAGTAACAAAGTATTCGCGCTGAATTACCTGTAAAAATCCTTCCATTTTCAAATTCCACTGCACATTGGGCGACCATTCGTACGCGAGGCAGTATTTGGCAGCCTGCTGGAACTCATGCTGCCGGTTCAACAGCCATTGTGCGGGAAGCTGGCTATATAATCCCGCAGAAGCGGAAATGCTGTGCTCAGGCGCCAGCATTTGCGTAATACTCAGGCGTGGCTCCGGTGCAAAAAAATATTGGTTCTGGGAAGCACTGGAAGACGCATAGGGGTTTCCGTACCCATTGCCATGAAATCCGGCCTGAATCTGTGTTTTTTCCTGCCTGCTCATCCATTGCAGACTCACCCAGGGTTGCATCTGTAAATATTGATGGTCTTTGGACAGGATACTTACCTGATTTTGCCTGGAATCCGCCACATACTTTTGGTGGGTGATGTTGATCCCGCTATACAATTTCCACCGCGGGTGTAACCGCTGGAAGTAGGTAATGGCGCCGGAAAGCTTGGACTCCCGGATGTCGTCGTAACTTTTATCATCCGGGTATTCCTGGGAGACGGCACTTCGTTCAGTCATCTGTGCAGAAGCGGCTATGGTGGTTTTTATCCACGATTTCCTACTTAGGGGCGTCCAGTTGGAAGCGCCGGCAATGCCTGTTTTAGATTGATAATCAATATCAAAAAAGTCTTTGTAGAACTTGATCTCGGCCGTATCAGTTTTGTGGCGGAAAATGTTCTCGTTCAAACCACCCATGCCGAAAAAGGTCCAGCGGCTGCCGTTTTTGCCCTCTTTGAAAAGATTAAAAGAAAGGTCCTGGAAATTGATCTGCTCGTCGCCGAAGGATACGCCCATCTGGCCCAAGAGTCCAACCGTGGAATAGCGGTAGTTGACCAGATAAGAGGCCGGGTTGCTGCTGCTTTTGCCGGCCAGCGGACCTTCAGCGGCCAGATCAAGCCCGATGAGGCCGGCCTGTGCAGTGAACTCGTGCTGTTGGGTATTTCCTTTGCGCAGGTTCATATCCATCACCCCTCCGAGCGCATCGCCGTAACCGGCCGGCATGGCGCCTGTGAGCAGGGAGCTGTTGTCGAGCAATTGAGCGGAAAACATCAGCACCCCTCCGCCGGAGGCCGAAGCGCGGTCGCCGAAAGTGCCGGCATTGGGCAGGTGGTTGGGGTTCACGATGTCTACCCCTTCCAGTCGCCAGCGCATGGAGAGCGGACTGTTTCCTCGTATGCTCATGTTGTTGGTGCCATCATCTGTTTGCGCCACACCTGGGTAGGCCATCGCGAGTCGGGCCGGATCGAAAAACATGGCCGGCAGGCGCAGAGTTTGGTCTTTGGTAAGAGGGATTTCGTCCAGCGGCAACAGAGGTCTTTTGCCCGGTTGCGTACCCAGTATGGTTACTTCCGAGAGTTGCGCATTGGATCGGCGCAGACTGAGTTCCAATATTTGCTCCTTGCCGGAAACGACGTTTATTTCTGTAATGGTTTTATTTTCATAGCCTTGGGCCGTAACTCCGAGGGAATAATAGCCGGGCCGGATGGATTCAAACACAAAAGAGCCATCAGGAGAAGTGGCCAATGATACGGGGCTGGCCTTGCTGCGCAGGTATTGGAGTTGAACCGTTGCGCCCACTATCGGTTCACCGTTGTCAGCGTCTGAAAGGATGCCGCGTAGGGTTTGGGCAAAAAGGAAATCGGATGTCAGGGCCAGAACAAACAACAAGAGTATCCGCATGGTTAAAATTTTGTGTCGCAGGAATGAAGCGTAAAGATAAATGCGTCCGTTGCCGAATTTTTTCCCAATTTCACACCCTAAAACCGAAGGTTGGTCGGGAAATCCGGTACGGTGATGCGGAACCCTACACCTTTGCTACCTGATTATCAAACTTTCAAGCCAAAATCCATGATGTACCTGGTACCCATTCTCATTGTGCTCCTTTTGTTGAGCATTGTCACTGTGCAGCAAGGCACGGTAGCCATTACCACTATTTTCGGCAAATACAATCGCACCCTGTATCCGGGACTTAGTTTCCGAATTCCTCTGATTGAGCAGGTTTTCAAGCGCATTTCAGTACAAAACCGCGCAGCGGAACTTACCTTTCAGGCCGTTACTTCCGACCAGGCCAATGTGCATTTTACCTCCCTGCTGTTGTTTTCCGTCATGGATAATGCAGAGGAAACGGTGAAAAAAGTGGCGTTCCGTTTCGTAAGCGACCGCGATTTCATGGCCACCTTAACGCGCACGGTAGAAGGCAACATTCGCTCCTTTGTGGCCACTAAAAAGCAGCAGGAAATATTGAGTCTGCGCCGCGAAATCACGGAAGCAGTAAAAACCAACATCGACCACATGCTCGAAGACTGGGGTTTTCACCTTATTGATCTGCAGATCAACGATATCACCTTCGATGAAGAGGTAATGCGCTCCATGTCGAAAATTGTGGCGGCCAACAACCTGAAGGCTGCGGCCGAAAACGAAGGCCAGGCGCTTTTGATCACCAAAACCAAAGCGGCGGAGGCCGAGGGTAATGCCATCAAAATTTCCGCTGAAGCCGAGCGCGAAGCCGCCAAAATGCGCGGCCAGGCTGTTGCCTTGTTTCGCGAAGAAGTAGCCCGGGGTATGAGCCAGGCTGCCAAGGAGATGCAAAATGCCAACCTGGATACCTCCGTGATCCTTTTCTCCATGTGGACCGAAGCGGTGAAAAACTTCACCGAACACGGCAAAGGCAACATCATCTTCCTCGACGGCTCCGTTGACGGCATGCAAAAAACCCTCAAGGAACTGATGGCGTTGAATCAGATGGATCTGATTGAGAAAGGAGGGAAGAAATAAGGTGATTTACGATTTACGATTGACGAGTACATGAGTACATGATTTACGAAGGAAGGCGCTGCGCCCGGCATTTCAATTATCTTAAGCCGAGCGTACCACTTCGTAAATCATGTACTCATGTACTCGTCACTCGTAAATCACACCAGCGTTTTCCATTCTCTCACCGGAAGGCGCTCCATCGGGCTCCACTTAAGGGTTTCCCAGTTCATGGATTCCAGACCTGATATACTCAGTTTGTAATCAAACTGGGAAGGGATGTCGTGCGTATAGCCATGGTAGTAGTATTCCATGCCCATTTCTTTGGCCATGAGCAATTCCAGGAGCATGGTAAGCGTGCCCAGGCTGCGGCGTTCGTATTCTGGATTGAATACGCAATAGGTGCCGGAAACGGTTTTTTCTCCCAAATGAAAAAAGGAGCATGCAATCAGCTTCCCTCCCAGGTAAACCGCCAGTTCGCGGCCCTCAGTTGGCATTAAATGCGGATAGTCAGGATGGATAAAGGAGGCCAGGGTAGTGGCCTGTTTTTCATGAAAGCGGTGGCGATGCAGGTCGAACAAGCGTTCGCGATCGCTGTCAAATTTAGCGGGAGCACTGATTACCAGCAGGTCTTCATTTTGCCGGAGAATTTTTCGCTGACTCCTGGAGGGCTCAAAATCCGCCAGCCGGATGCGCAGTGCAATGGTGCGGCAGAGTTGCCCCCGCCAGGTAGAGAAATTGTGCCGAACAAATCGTTTGCCCAACAATCGCCAGCCTTCCGCAAGGATCCTGTCCAGCGTTGCGGGGGTGAGTTGAACCATCTCGGCTCGCTCGTCAATCACATTTTCCAGTATGGTGGTGGAGCTCATGGAGAGGCAAAAGTATCAGGATTTTGGCTTTTTCGCTTTGACACTGTCCGATTTCTTCCTGCTAGTTTTTACCTTTTGTGGCTCCCCTTCAAAAACCATGACGCTCATGGGCGGCAATTTGAAAGTTATGGAATAGTCTTTCCCGTGTTCAGGTTTTTTCTCCGCTTTCAAGTTGCCGTTCAGAATGCCCGTACCGCCGAAAGTCTGGTCGTCGCTGTTGAGTATTTCCTTCCAGATGCCGCCATGGGGTACGCCAACGGTGTAAGCCGGCATGTAATTGAGGTTGAAATGGCAAACTACCAGCAGCATGGGTTCTCCGGGGTCGCCTTTGCGCAGGTACACGAGCACGGAGTTTTCGGTATCGCCGCCTGAGATCCACTCGTAACCCTCCGGGTGGAAGGCATGGCGCCAGAAAGCCGGATGTTCGGTGTAACACTTGTTCAGCGCCTTTACCCATTGTTGAACGCCTTTGTGGAACTCGTATTTCAGCAATTGCCAGGGTACGCCCAGGTCGTGACTCCATTCGGTGCTTTGCCCGATTTCACCGCCCATGAACAAAATTTGAGTGCCCGGATGCGTCCACTGGTGCCCGAACAAAGCCCGCAGATTGGCAAATTTCTGGGCCTCATCGCCGGGCATTTTGTACAGCAGACTGGCTTTCATGTGCACCACTTCGTCGTGACTCAGCGGCAGCATAAAGCGCTCCGAGAAAGCGTACACCATGGAGAAAGTGATCTCGTTCTGGTGCCAGCGGCGGTAGATGGGCGGGCGTTTGAAATAGTTAAGCGTATCGTGCATCCAGCCCATCATCCATTTTTGCCCAAAGCCCAGGCCACCCTCCCAGGTGGGTTTGGTGATGCCCGGGAACGCCGTGCTTTCCTCGGCAATGGTTTCAATGCCGGGGTATTCCTTGTAGGCAGCCTCGTTGAAGTCTTTCAGGAAAGAAATGGCCTCCAGGTTTTCCCTGCCGCCGTGGATATTCGGGATCCATTCGCCTTCCTTGCGGGAGTAGTCGTGGTACAACATACTGGCCACGGCGTCCACCCGGAGCCCGTCGACGTGATATTTATCCAGCCAGAATAAGGCATTGGAAATGAGGAAACTGCGCACCTCGTTTCGGCCGTAGTCGAACACATAGCTGTTCCAGTCGGGTTGATAACCGCGGCGCATATCGGCATATTCGTAGAGATGCGTGCCGTCGAAAAAATACAAGCCGTGTATGTCGCCCGGAAAATGTGAGGGTACCCAGTCCAGGATCACCCCGATGCCTTCCTGGTGAAAGGCATCAATCAGGTACATCAGGTCTTCCGGTTCGCCTGCCCGTCTTGTGGGGGCGAAGTAGCCGGTGATCTGATAGCCCCAGGAGGGGAAGTAGGGGTGTTCCATGACCGGCATGAGTTCCACGTGGGTGAAGCCCATTTCTTTCACGTAGGGCACCAGTTCATCGGCCAGTTCGCGCCAGCTCAGGGAGCGATTGCCGTCTTCGGCGCGTTTTTTCCAGGAGCCGGGGTGCACCTCATATACCGACCAGGGCTGCGATTTGCCGGCTTTGCTGCGGCGTTCCTTGAGCCATTTTTCGTCTTTCCAGCGGTAGTCAAAATCCCAGACCACCGAGGCTGTTCGAGGCGGCGTTTCCCAGATGCGCGCGTACGGATCGCCCTTGTCCAGGTCAACGCCCATATGTGTTTGGATGCGGTATTTGTACACCGTGCCTTTCCCCAGGCCGGGAATAAAGCCTTCCCAGATCCCCGAAGCATCCCAGCGCGGCAGCAGCACATGACTTTCCGGATTCCATTGGTTGAAATCGCCCACCACACTCACTTGTTTGGCATTGGGCGCCCAAACAGAAAAACAAACGCCCTTCTCGCCCTTGTTTTTCACCATATGGCTCCCCATCTTCTCATACAGGCGGAAGTGTTTGCCGGATTGGAACAGGGCAATGTCGAAGTCGGTAAGCAGGGAGAATGGTTTGACCATGGAGGAGTATGATGTGCCGGCGGGTTTAATCGCCGATGTTTGAATGGTTTGAGGGGTTTGAAGTACCGGCGGGTTCAGCCGCCGATGTTTGAGTGGTATGAGTGGGTTGAGGTACCGGCGGGTTTAGCCGCCGTTTGAGTAGTTTGCATGATTTCCGTAGGGGCGACCCTTGTGGTCGCCCAGCAGATGCCCCCACCTGCCCACCTGCCCACCGTCAGCCGTCCACCGTAAGCCGTGGAAAGATACTGTGATAGAGAGCTTTTGCCCAAATAAAGATTTTGGTTATACACTTAAAGGGTTAAATATCGCGGGAAACCCATGGTTGGCACAATTTTGGCTGAAAAAAGGACGCCTCCCGCATGTTCTAATACCAACCAAAACAATCGCGCATGAACGGACAACCCTTACACGCTGTTTTTCAGCAGTTTCCGCTGTTGTCGTCGCTTTCGGAGGCAGAGTTGCAACGACTTGCACTCATGGCCGAGCGCCGCACGGCACCCCGTCATTCCTTTATTTACCTGGCGGATCAGCCCAGCGACTATGTTTGTTTGCTGGCATCCGGCGCCGTGAAGATCGGCATCTACTCTCCTGATGGTCGGGAGATTATCAAAAACATTCAGCATCCATTTACGGTATTCGGCGAGCTTGGCCTGGCCGGCG
>JADZFI010000464.1 GCA_020850025.1 Saprospiraceae bacterium | reverse complement strand
TTTCTGAGCGTCGCGGGTGTCCAAAACAAGGGCATCGGTTTCGTTGGCTGCTGCCTCGAATGCGCGGGGCGATAAGGCCTGGGTGCCGCGTTTCATCACCTCATCAAAGCTTTCGTAGCCTTTGATGTTCATGAGTACGTTTTGCGGGAAGTAACCTGGAGGAGGCGTCAGGCCGGTCAGGATTTCCTTGATGAATTCTTCCTTCGTCAGGGCCGGATTGAGCGCGTAATTCACCTGCTTCTGGTGACCCAGTGTGTCGGTGGTTTCTTTGCTCATATTCTTCCCGCAAGCGCTGCCTGCACCGTGATTGGGGTACACAATGAGATCGTCGCTGAGCGGCATGATCTTGTTGCGCAGGGAATCATACAGATGGCCGGCCAGTTTTTCCTCCGTCAGATCAGCTATCACGTGCTGTGCCAGGTCCGGGCGACCAACATCGCCGATGAAAAGGGTATCGCCGGAAATGATCCCGTGTTCTTTACCGTTTTCATCCATGAGCAGGTAGGTGGTGCTTTCCATGGTATGACCAGGTGTGTGAAGCACTTTCACAGAGTAGTCGCCCACTTTAAACACCTGATTGTCTTCTGCAATGACGGCATCGTAGCCAGGTTTTGCGGTAGGGCCGAAAACGATTTTCGCGCCTGTTTTGCTCGCCAGATCCAGGTGGCCGCTTACGAAGTCGGCGTGGAAGTGCGTTTCAAAAACGTATTTGATTTTGGCATTGCTCTTTGCAGCACGCTGGAGGTATGGATCAATTTCGCGGAGTGGGTCGAAGATGGCGGCTTCTCCGTTGCTTTCGAGGTAGTAGGCTGCGTGAGCCAGACATCCGGTATAGATCTGTTCTATTTTCATGTTTGAAAAGTTTTGAAAGTGGATGGATTTGATGCTACAAAGTTACAGCTGGCCAAAACCGGCTCCCCGTGACGAAAGTCACAGGGAGCGCTATTTTTGATCAATTTTCCGTCACTACCGGATTGCCGGTATTCACCCACTCATTCATGCCGGCAGAATAGTTTTCCACGTTGTGGTAACCATGTTTGGCCAGCACGGAATAGGCAATAGAGGCCCGGTCGCCACCCTGGCAATGGATCACCACGCGGCGGTCTTTACTGATTTTGTCGAGGTTCTTTTCGAGGGTGCCCACGAATACGTGGTCGGCGCCCTGGATATGTCCGCTTTTGTATTCAGATGCGCCGCGCAGGTCTACTACCTGAAGGTTGTTTTCCGCTTTTTTCTCTTTGAACGCATCCAGTGTCAGCACAGGCACCTGTTCCAGTTTTTGACCGGTTTGAGCGGCCCAGTCTTCCACGTTGTTTACGTAACCCACCACATTATCCAGACCGATACGCATCAATTTGCGGGTCAGATCTTCGATCTGTTCATCGGACGCTACGAGCATGAAGGGTTCGTTGTAATCCAGGAACCAGCCGGCCCAGGTGGCAAAGGCATTGTTTCCCTGAATGTTGAGGCTGCCGGGGATGAATCCTTTGGCAAAATCTGTTTTGTTGCGGGCATCAATGAGCTTCACGCCTTTTTGCAGGTTGGAAACCAGCGCATCGGTGCTCAGTTTTTGCTGCTTGGGTACTTCGGTGAGCAAGGGGCGATCCACCTTGTTCAGTTTTTTCATCATGGCGAAGTACTTGGGCGGCTCCGGCTGATCGGCCAGGAGGTACTGTACAAAGCCGGGTTCATTGTTGTCGTACTGGAGCGCCCAGTTGCGCACTTTTTCGTAACCCACCGTGGTGCTGGGAACAGCGCCCAGGGCTTTCCCGCAGGCGGAACCTGCGCCGTGGCCAGGCCATACCTGAATGTAATCCGGCAGATCGGCAAAGCGCTTGATGGATTTGTACATCTGATGTGCGCCTGCATCCTGCGTGCCTTTGATACCGGCCGCTTTTTCGAGCAGGTCCGGCCGGCCGATGTCGCCAACGAACACGAAGTCGCCCGTGAACAGCATGACCGGTTTGCTGGAAGCCGGGTGGTCGGTGAGCAGGAAGCTGATGCTTTCCGGGGTGTGGCCAGGGGTGTGGATCACTTCGAAAGTGAGGTTGCCCATTTTGATCACATCGCCGTCTTTCAGGCCCACGTGGGGGAACTCATACTGCCAGTCCGGACCGCCCTCATCAGAGAGGTACAACTGAGCGCCGGTAAGAGCTGCCAGTTCGCGAGCGCCGGAAAGGAAGTCGGCGTGGATGTGTGTTTCAGCCACATGGGTGATGGTCATATTGTTTTGTTTGGCGATTTCGAGGTAAGTATCTACGTCGCGCTTTGGATCAATCACCATGGCAACACCGGCTTTTTGGCAGCCGATGAAATAGCTGGCCTGAGCCAGAGTTTTGTCATAAACGTGTTGGAAGAACATAATCTACAGCGTTGAAAGTTGTTGCTTTTGATGTTACAAAGGTATGGGCATGTGCAGGGCCCGAACCGTGACTTGGGTCACGGCCGAGCATTTTTTTTGCAAGGGAATGGATGCCGGGCACCCTGTGGTGGGCTGGCCTCGAAAGAGGCCCAACGTTTGTAGCATTAATGCCCGAATAACCCGACCGGCCTCGCAAGAGGCCTAACTTTATTAGTGTCCGCCGGCAGCGGCCGGATTGAGGTACAACTCCTTGATCAGGATGTAAATACCCATCACGAGTACAAACCATCCGAAGGCTTTTTTGAGCTTGTCGCCATCAATACTGCGGCTCAGGCGGTTGCCCAGGAATATCCCGCCGATGGCCAGCGCCGTCACGGTTCCGAGCAAGGTCCAGTCGAGTTCGTACTGGGTAATATCGCCCAGGAACCCGAACAGGGATTTGGCGGCAATGATGAGCAGGGAGGTACCCACGGCTTGTTTCATGGGTAGCTTGCTGAACAATACCAGGGCAGGAATAATGAGGAATCCGCCGCCGGCGCCCACCAGTCCGGTAAGCATACCCACTACGGCGCCTTCCAGCAGAATCATGGGGTAGTTGAATTTCTGTGGTCCTTCAGGAACCTCTTCTTTGCTGCCGTTTTTCTTGTCGCGAATCATGGACACCGAAGCGAACACCATGAGCACCGCGAAAAGCCCCATCAGCAACATGGCTTTCGATACCACGAAAGTCCCCAGGGTAAACACCGGGTTGGGGATCATAGGCACAATGAAAGCCCGGGTGGCATACACTGCCACGATGGAAGGGATACCGAAAATGAGGGCGGTTTTGAGATTCACCATTCCCTCCTTGTATTTGGTGTAAGAACCAACCAGGCTAGTAGACCCCACAATGAACAGGGAATATGCCGTAGCCAGCACCGGCTCCACGCCGAAGAGATAAACCAACACCGGTACCGTGAGAATACTTCCGCCCCCTCCAATCAATCCGAGAGATATACCGATGAGCGCCGATGCCAGATAGCCTAGAATTTCCATTTCTTGTTCGTGAATGTTGAACTGTTGCTGAATGATGGCACAAAAGTGTGGGCATCAGCAGCCGGCGCGCTGTGATATAAGTCACGAAGGAAAGAATTTTTTGGGGGAAAGGCACAAAAGTGACACGAAGGCGCGAAGGCACAAAGGGGCGAAGAGGTTGCCAAAACTTACGGTATGTTCACAGATTCAACTACTTGACAATCTCATGATTCTGTACATTCACACCTAACATCCTGTCCCCCGAACTTCAGTCGGGGACATTTAGACAAGTCCCCAATCAAATATATTTATTTACAGCAACATGCTCACCCACATCGTCCCCAAGCTGCCCATGCGCAGCAAATCCGCTACGCGCGATTTCTATATCCGCCAACTGGGCTTTCAGCCCGTAGGCCAGCAGGATTTTGAAGGCTACCTGATGTTACAAAAGGATCAAATTGAGCTGCATTTCTTTGCCTTTCCAGACCTGAATCCATTGGAAAACTACGGCCAGGTGTATATCCGTACCGAAAACATCGAGGCACTCTATCAATCCCTGCTGGAACAAAAAGTGCCCATCCACCCCAGCGGAGCACTGCAAACCAAACCCTGGGGACAAATAGAATTCTCCCTGCTCGACCCGGATCACAATCTGCTGACCTTCGGTCAAAGGGTAATGGGGGTTTGATTTATTGTGAGGTCGTTTTTAAAATGGAACCCAGAGAAACCGGTGATACAAAGCCTCATTGGTACAGCAGACTTGTATCCTTTTCCGGCACTCTATAATTTGCCTAATTCCGACACTTTGCACAAATTTTTTATTTTCCTGATTTGCCTTGTTTACGTTTGTTTTGCTATAGCGTTATCAGCATAAACTCCGTTTCCACTACCATCGTAAGACAATAAATCTCAAAACCCGGGAGGCGTATGAACCATGCTCATACGCCTCCTTTTATCTTTTCTCCACATGAAAGGTTTATATTATCTTCTCCTTATCCTGCTCTCAACCAATGGGGCTGCACAATCCATATTTTATGTCGCTGCTTCTGCCCAGGGACTAAACAACGGCACTTCATGGGCCAATGCTTTTACAAACTTGCACGACGGGCTTTCAACGGCTCAGGCAGGCGATCAGATATGGGTAGCAACGGCCATATACCGCCCCACCTCCAATTCAGATCGAGCCATCCACTTTGAATTGAAAAGTGGCGTAAAACTGTACGGAGGTTTTGCCGGCACAGAATCCTCCTTGGCACAAAGAAATTGGTCGGCTCACCCCAGTGTAATAGATGGTGATATTGGGCTTTTGGGCGACAGCACAGACAATTCATACAATCTGCTATACATGGACAGGCCCGACGAAACGACGGTAGTAGACGGGTTTGTTTTTCAAAATGGGGTTGGGAACTTTGATATGTTCATTTATGCCCCCGGAACCTGTGGCGGCGCTATTTTCATTGATGGAAAAAACGGAACGGCTTACCCTTTGATAGCAAACTGTAGTTTTATCCACAATACGGCTGTGTATGCAGGTGGCGCGGTGTATGCTTCTTCTACTCCGGCCGGTTCTGTGGCCCCTCGTTTTTAAATTGTCTTTTTGAGCGGAATAGATGTGCAGGTGGTTGGGGAGGTGCTTATTACAGGACTGGCGGATGTAATACGGAACAGCCCGGCGATATGGTAAATTGCAGCTTCATAGAAAATGAATCCGCAGGTAACGGAGGGGCAGTTTTCCTGGGCGACGCTGCCCGCTCTGACACTATGGACATCATCCACTGCCTTTTTGAAAAGAATTTTTCGAAAAGTATTGGCGGTGGTATTTTTACTGGTGGGACGCCCAATGGTACTTATATGCAAGTAGTGGGCACGAGATTTTTTGGGAATAAAGCTAAGGTGGGTAGCGGCTTTTGTCTTTATTCTGAGGAAAACCCGATTAATAAAATAACTTTTGATTCTTGTACTTTTGATGGAAACACATTTTATGTAAACAATCCGTTAGCAACGCCCTTCGCTGCAGCATTTGAGATATATTCAGGTTATTATAATCCTGGAAATGGCGTGAGGCGATTAATTTCAATTCGAAACTGCAAATTCGAAAACCATGAGGGGCATACAATGGA
>JADZFI010000463.1 GCA_020850025.1 Saprospiraceae bacterium | reverse complement strand
ATTTCGCCCACCCCAATTGGTTTGAAAAAATGGGCGGCTTTACCAACGAAGACAATATTCCCTACTACCTGGAATACGCCCGGCTCTGCATCAAACATTTTGGCGAATACGTAAGCTACTGGAATACCTTCAACGAGCCTAATGTGTACGCCATGAACGCCTTTATGCTGGGCAATTTTCCGCCGGCCCAAAGAGGGCGTTATTTTGTGGCCAACCGCGTGCTCGACAATATGGGTACGGCGCACGACATCGTTTTCCGGATGATCCGGGAAAAATCAGATGCCCCCATCGGTATTTCGCTGAACACTGCTTTGTTTGAAGGGCGGGGTATTCTGGGAAAATTAGTAGCCGCATTTGTAGACTGGTGGTTCATACGCCGCGCGGCACGGCCTTTTGAGCGCTGCGATTTCTGGGGATTGAGCTATTACGCGTACATGATTTTTAATCCGATGCCCGTAGATGCCGTTACCGGAAAAAAGACCCTTGATAAATGGGGTATTCCGCACGATAAAATGTGGGGATACCGTCCGGAAGGTTTGGGCAAAGTGCTGCGCCGTTTTTATAAAAAATACCGCAAGCCATTGCTGATCACTGAAAACGGCATTTGCACAGACGATCCGGAAAAAAGAATTCAGGCCATTAAAGATTATCTCGGTGTTTGCCATAATGCGATCAAAGAAGGCGTGCCGCTGCTTGGGTATATCCATTGGAGTACCTGGGATAATTTCGAATGGCACCTGGGGCCCAGCTTCCGTTTTGGGTTGATCAAGGTGAATTTTGAAACCATGGAACGGGAAGTAACCCCGGCCGCCAAATTCTATGCACAATTGACCCGCGACAACGGATTTGACCAATAGTCTATGCCCAAACAACTGCACTTACGCTTTCTGATTTTTTTAATGGTGTACCTCATCCTGAAGTACCTCGGCGGATCGTTCGGGGCGCTGGTGCTGTATCCGGTGACGCTGTTGGTCACCATCCTGCACGAATTCGGGCATGCGCTGGGCGCCATACTCAGCGGCGGATCAGTGGAAGGACTGCAGATCAATCCCGATGGCAGCGGCTACACCATCACACGCGGCGGCAGCGCCGGACTGGTGCTGGTGGGTGGCTACCTGGGCAGTGCAATTTTGGGTAATGTCCTGTTCCGCATCGGCGCCAAACACCACCGGCTGGCACAGGGCACGTTGATCACTATGGCCGTACTGATGGCCCTGATCGGGCTGATCTGGTTTGAATCGTTCATTAGTACCGGCATTTTGTGGGCATTTGCGGCATCTTTGGTGTTTTTTGCCCTGAAAACCAATTGGGATCAGGATGTGCTGATGTTCCTGGGCATGGCCGCGGTGTTGTATATCATCCAGGATTTCAATGTGGGCCCCAGCAGCGATCTGGCCATGTACGAGAAGGTGGTGGGATTATTCCCGGCGCAGATTTGGATGTACATCTGGCTGGCCGTGGCGGTGGTGATGTCGTTCTGGAACGCCCGAAATACGTTCAGGGGTTATTGATACCCCTCAAACCGGGCGACCACGAGGGTCGCCCCTACACGTCGGCGGCTGAACCCGCCGATACATCAAACTCTTCAAACCCTTCAAACCCCTCAAACCCCTTTCCGCGTTTTCGCTTCATTCCACAACGCATCCATTTCGGCGAGGGTCATGTCCTGGAGCGGTTTGGGTGCCTGCTGTTCGATGTATTCAAAGCGGGATTTGAATTTTCGGTTTACGCGTTCGAGGGCGGTTTCGGGATCTACGCCGATGAAACGGGCGTAATTGACCAGAGAGAATAACACATCTCCAAATTCTTCTTCGATGTCCGCTATCGGTGCATTATTGCGCACATTCTCCTGTAATTCGCCGAGTTCTTCTTCTACCTTGGCCCATACCTGTTCGGTGTTTTCCCACTCGAAGCCTACCTGTTTGGTTTTTTCCTGCATGCGGTAGGCTTTCACCATGGCCGGCAGACCGGCGGGTACGCCAGCCAGCAAGGATTTTTTTCCTTCCTTAAGTTTGAGCTGTTCCCAGTTGCGTTTTACCTCGGCTTCATCGGCCACTTTTACATCGCCATAGATGTGCGGGTGGCGGGAAATGAGCTTGTCGCAAATAGCATGCAGGGCATCTGCCACATCCCAGGCGCCTTGCTCCGAGGCAATGCGGGCGTAGAACACCATGTGCAACATAATATCACCGATTTCCTCCTTGACCCCGTTCAGGTCGTTAGAGAGGATAGCGTCGGCCAGTTCATAGGTTTCCTCGATGGTGAGGTTGCGCAAGGTTTCATGCGTTTGCTTCCGATCCCAGGGACATTGTTCCCGGAGTTCGTCCATGATGGTGAGCAATCGGCCGAAGGCCTCTGTTTTTTGTTGATGGGTGTTCATAAATCGAAGGCGGCTTGCCTATTTGCAACTGCCAAGGTCGGTATTTTTTTAATACGGGCATTAATGTCTATTTATGTACCAGTACCTTTTGCTGCCCCACCACTCTGCCATCTTTTTGCAGTATTATCCAATAAATGTCGGCAGGGAGTACTGCAATGTCCAAACTATAGACTTCTGTACCAGCGGGCAAAAAGTACCGCTGCAGAAGCCTGCCTGTCAGATCGAATATTTGTAGTGTTGTCAAATCTGTTGCCGGATCTGCAAACCTAAGCTCAACCCAATCCGATGCAGGATTGGGAAACACCTCCATCTCCCCCACTTCTTCAACCGACTCCACTGCCGAAATCAGACAATCCAGACTATCCATGCAGCCATTGGCAGAAACCTTGACAATCCAGCCCACAAACTTGTCGTCAATATCCCCTTTGCCTCCGGCTACCACGCTGCCGCTGGAGAGCAACCCTACTCCTCCATACGCATACTCACCCGTGGCATTCATGCCTGGCGGCGCATTGTCTGCCCTCGACCACAGACTGTCGCCCTGTTCCGAAAACTTGTACAGCCAGCCACCCCAGTCGTCAGAAGGCACACTAAAATCTCCGTAAGAGGTGCGCTGCCCGGCTAAGAGGTAATGGCCGTCAGGGGTGGCGGTCATATCGTAAACCCCATTGTAATTAGAAGAGCTGGGGCCAATATGTTTGAACCACTCATATTGCAGGGATTCATTGAATTTCATCAGGCAAATCTGCACCTTGCTGCCCCAGGGGCCTTCACCCCAATAAGTGCGACCATGCGCAATTACTCCACCATCAGGGGTGGTGAGCAGACCTCTGATCACTAAAAAATCAGGGCTTTGGGGGCCTATCCAGGTGTTAATTACCGTTCCGTTGCTGTCTATGACCCAGATGCCGGCTTTGATAATGGAGGAATTATTAAAATCTGGTCCAACAGACCCTCCGAGAAGGAATTGATTTTCATCTATCTCAGAAATACAGGTAATAATTTCATCTTTTGTTAAATCACCATAATATTTTTCCCATAACAAATTGCCATGCTGGTCAACCCTTCTCACAAAGCCATCCTGTTTTAAGTTGGAACGCTGTGCCGAACCTGCAATCATAAAACCACCATCTGGCATCTCCAGTAATTGTTCGTAAAATTCATTTCTATTCTCCCCAAGTGGATATTCAAAAATGGACTGAACCTCCAACGCTGTATTGATCTGAATGATTTGATAGGCATTCCTGCCAAAAACAAATACCGGAAAGGCGATAAAATCTTTGGAAGTATGAATGATGTTTCCATATAGAAAACTCATCGTTAAAAATTCATCCAAGGAATCCCGATACAGCTTGGTTTTGATAATATTTCCGAAAGTATCTGTTTTGGTCATCAAGACTTGTTGAGGAGAGGGCACTTCTGTTGAGTCATAAGCTACTCCGACAGCAAAAATGGTATCATTTGCTACAATAATGCGTGAAAACATATCTACCCCCGGATATTGCTGATAGACCTTGTTAAATCCGAATTGAGCTGTCAAGATGCTCAATTGGAATAAAACCAATTCGAATATTAGTAAAAAGCGTTTCATTGGATGCAAAAAAAGACAGGATCAAAGCCTATCCCTTTATGGGCATAGGCTTTGATCCTGTCAAGTGAACTTTAGTGTAAGATCATCAACTTCTGTCGGGCAGCTATTTTTCCCTCTTCCACTAATGTAACTATATACACTCCATTGGGCAAATGGGAAACAGAAAGAGCAGTACTGTTTTGTCCCCGCGATATCGTGTATTCCTTCAAAGTGCCTGTAAGGCCAATAATCCGCAATTGAGCGCCTTTATCTCCTGCACTCCTGGTTATTTGCAGGGTTTGATTGGCCGGGTTGGGAAACACCTCCATCTCTCCCACTTCATCAACCGACTCCACTGCCGAAATCAGACAATCCAGACTATCCATGCAGCCATTGGCAGAAACCTTGACAATCCAGCCCACAAACTTGTCGTCAAT